>DATGMT010000108.1:0-7700 GCA_035307265.1 Aequorivita sp. | reverse complement strand
ACGATTGATTTTTTTGTTGCTTTTCTTAGAATGATAACGGTGAAATAATTTTTAAATTATCCAGTAACACAGCAAAAAATAATTCGAATTAATAATTCACAATTAAACACCTATATACTCTCAACACTACAAATTCCTTTGGTATAAAAAATTTAAAATTGACTCTAACGCATGATCCAAAAACTTCTGTTACTTTTATAGAAAATCCGAAACTATGAACAAAGTCATTTTCGCATTAGCATTTTTGTGTTCACTCTCGATTACTGCACAACGTAATCCATTTAAAAACCTTACAGAAACAAATGGCAAAATAGGAATTGGCACAAATGCTCCTGATGAATTATTAACAGTAAAAGGAGTAATTCACACTCAAGAAGTTAAAGTAGATTTAAATGGGGCTGTAGCTCCCGATTATGTGTTTGAAAAATATTTTACGGGTTCGTCTCGTTTAATGCCAGAATATAGACTGACCTCACTAGATGAACTAGAAGTGTTTTTAAAGAAGCATAATCATTTACCTAAGGTTCCTTCTGCCGCTCAAATGGAAGATGAAGGAATTTCATTAAAAGAAATGAACTTACTTCTGCTTGAGAAAATTGAGGAACTAACGCTCTATACGATTCAACAGCAAAAGGAAATCGACGCTTTAAAAGAAAAGATTCTGGAAAAGTAAATTAGTAACAGCATTCAGTTGCAGTTCGAAGTATTTCACATTATTTTTGACACTCGGCTCCGCTCGGGAACCATCGTCACTTATAACTCATAACTAAAGAAAAATGCCCAACAACGTTTTATTTTTAAAAGATGCTTCAATCTTCCAAGGTGACAATCTTGTGCTTTCCGACGTTTCCATTTCAATTGAAAAAGGAGAGTTCGTCTATTTAATTGGTAAAACGGGAACGGGGAAGAGTAGCTTTATGAAAACTCTCTATGGAGATCTACCCTTGCAAGAAGGTAAAGGAAATATTGTGGGGTATGACTTAGCTACACTAAAGGAAAAAGACATTCCTTTTTTGAGACGTAAACTAGGCGTTGTTTTCCAAGATTTTAAACTTCTAAACGATCGTACAGTTCAAAACAATCTCGACTTTGTTCTTACTGCAACAGGTTGGAAAGATAAAAAGGCTAAAGAAAAAAGAATAAGCGAAGTGCTTTCTAAAGTTGACATGAAGACGAAAGCATTTAAATATCCCTATCAGCTTTCAGGAGGTGAACAACAACGTGTAGCTATTGCACGTGCTCTTCTAAACGATCCAGAGTTAATTCTTGCTGATGAGCCAACAGGAAACCTCGACCCACAAACAAGCGTAGAGGTAATGGAAGTTTTAAGAGAAATAAATGCTGCAGGTAATACAATTTTAATGGCAACTCACGACTATGCCTTGCTTTTAAAATATCCTTCTAAAACCTTAAAATGTGATCAAAATCAGATTTTTGAAGTTGTGCAGAAAACGGTTTAAAAAATCGCGAGTAAAGTATTAGTCTTCTAAAATACTAGGGTCGCGTAATCTAAGCTCACACTCCTGCTCTAATGTTGGATCTATCTTTAAGTGAATCCCTCCATTTTCATTAGGCTTTAAAACAGTATTTTCCAAAATAGTAATCCCTGATTTTGAAGTGAGATTCAAGCTAGCATCTTCAGTAAATTCCTGATTCTGAATTACAACATCAGAAATAGAAGTGAGTTTAAAATCCCATCTACTAAAGCGTTGGTTCTGAATTTTCACAGCTTCTTTTTCAGAAAACATATCAAACACCATTTTCACAGCTTTTCCGGAATTGAGCATTCCCGCTCCATAGAGCCCTCGATACGGTTTGTTGGCCTCAATATCGTCTATATTAGTGGAAGTAAACTTAATTATGCTTTCAACTTCATCTGCAGGAAGACACGGATAGAGCGAAAACATTAAACCTACAGTTCCTGTTACTAAGGGAGCCACACCAGAAGTTTGATTATATTCACTCATATCAATTTTATCACGCAGCGCCAGTTCACTATATCTAAATATCCCAACCGAAGGTGCTACAATATCAATCTGATCATTCAAATTTTTGATGCTAATAGGGTATAGATAAGGAATATTTGTTGTGTCATTATCTTTAAAACCAGCCGTACGCCCCATAAAGCCTCTTATGTTTTCGACATAGTACTTTTTGTTTTCACTGATTTTTATATTCTCTCTCCAATCGGCATATCGATGCGTAGCTGATGAAACAGCAATCACTTTATCATAGGACGCAGGATAGTAATACACCTCTCCTTTACCTTCAGAATATGGCTTATTATGACCAATGGCCACAACCACAGTTCCATTTTCTAGCATTTCATAAATTGCTTCTTGGGCTGTTTCGTAATAGGTGGTCGTCCCCCAACTACAATTAATCACTTTAACTCCCATTTCTGAAAGTTCAAGAAGCTGTTCTAACGTTTTAAAATGGCGATAATTAGTGGCGTAAATACTACAATCATAACAAACTCCTGGAATTCCATAGGCATTATCACCTTGTCCTGCTGCAGACTCTGCTACCGAATAACCATGCCCATTTGCAAGGTTTGATTTCTGAATAACTTTTGTTTTTCCTGCAAACTCAATGTCTAATGAATCAATAGCTCCATCAGAAATTCCAATAATAATATCTCTTGATCCTGTTGTATAATACCATGCTTTGGGAACTTCCATCACGTCTAGATAATCTAGATTTACTTGCGCACCCAAGTTTTCACCAATCGTACTTGTTAGTCCGTAATCATTAGGCTCAAATATCTTTTTATCTTCTTCGGCTATAATTTCTCCATATTCAAAAAGATGAGCTGCATTTTCCAATAGATCATCCATCAACTCTTCCCGATCGGCTATAACAAAAAAGGTCTTTTTTAAATTCTCTTTCTTGGCGTGTTTCCAAGTTTTTTTAAAAAATTTTAGTTTGTAGTTTTCTAAAACCGACTTGAGTTTTAAATCATTTCCTGTGTAAACCAAACAATCTCCTTTTTGCTTAAATGAAGGGTTAAAAACTGTGTCGTGAGCTCTAAAATAAAACCAAGAATCACTTGTCTGTGCTTCAATTTTAAAAAAAGTTAGAAGACAAAACACAAATAAATATAGATTCTTGCTTCTCATAATTTCACTTCTATGTTTTCCTAAATTAACCTCAAGTTAACCTAATTCTGCCAATTTTAATATCTGCATGGCATTGTTTTCATTATTAAACAACGACCTCATCCCGTCACGTTGCTTTGGTATTTCAGATTTCACACATGAATTAATTGCAGAAATCATCTCCTCCCATGAATTAGCTAGTTCTACTTCATTAATATAACTATCATCAAAAAGCATTTCTAAATTCATCACGATATGTCCGCTAGTCTGGATGGCATGAACTAATTTAAGTTTTATTCCAGTGTTTTGATTTGTATAAAAAACATGACACCTTGCATTAGTAATCAACCTCTCCATTTCTTGTTGATCGGGGTTTGAAATCAACTCCACGCCTCCCTTCTTTTTAACTGCTGAAGCTAAAGAAGAATGTGGCGATTTTCCTGCAATTATAACCTTTGAATCTACTTGTTCAAATACATTTTCAACCAACAAATTTGCGGCTTCATAATTTTCAGCTACCGATAAATTTCCATGAAAAAGTACATATTCCTCTGTTGAATCAACTTTAAGGAATGGCTTTCCAAAAGGTGGAATCCAAAGGGTTTTTGAATACGCCTGAAAGTGATTAGCATCTTTCTCGGTTATTGCTAAAATTTGATTCGCATGAGTGAGCTGAGCTTCAAACTTCTTTAATTTTTGAGCTTCAGATTGGAAGTACTTTTTCTTAAGAATATTACTACTAGCCCTCGACAATCCCTCGTAGTAATCATGCTCAACATTATGCATTCGAACGATTTTAAAGTGATTAGACAACTCCTTTCGATGTAAATAAGCACAGCAGTGAATTCCTTCAAATAGAATTGGCGACTGTTTTTGTGATAGGTTTTCAAGAAGTTCAGGTATTTCTCGAGATTTCACTATAAACGGCTTACTAGACAATAATGAAGAAGCCGACATATTTCGTTTATAGAAATATATTTGTTCACAAAACTCATCCAACAAGGTGTAATCCTTTCTCTCTCCATAAGTAAAAAGGTGTAAGTCTATTTTCACTCCTAAAGAATGAAACGCTTCTAGTTTATAAAAAATCTCTACAGCTCCACCATAATCTGGAGGGTTGGGGTTGTCGAAAGCTACAATTTGAAGGGATTTAACCAAGTTTAAATGTTTTGAATTATATAGCTGTTTCAAATATACAGATTCTCTTTTAGGTCTAATTCAGCTGAAGTTTATAAGTTTTAATAATGCACCAATTCTTTAAAAATGAAACTTACAATTGCGCATTCAACGCTAGAAAATATCTTTAGTTTTGTATTTTGAAATGAAATTGAATGCGAAGATTGTATTTTCGCACATTTAGAAACATTTTCAATCTCCAAACACTAAATAGTATGCCTGAATTTTCGGTAGTAATTCCTTTATACAACAAGGAAAAAGATATCAAAGCCACTTTGGAGAGTCTCTTTTTACAGACTCTCTCTAACTTTGAAGTTGTTGTTGTAAACGACGGTTCTACTGATAATAGTGAAGCTATTGTAAAAGAATTCGACGATCAGCGCATCCGACTGTTCAGTAAAGAAAATGAAGGTGTAGCCCTTACTCGTAATCTTGGCGTAGAAAAAGCAAACTCAAAACATATCGTCTTTTTAGATGCCGATGATTATTGGTATCCAAATCACTTGGAAAATCTACATGCTCTAATCACTAAGTTTCCGGAAGAGCAATGGTATGCAACTGCTTATGAAAAAAAGCATAATAAGAAATTCACCTCTTCTATGATTTCTCCAATAATGGAAAATAAAAATTGGATGGGAATTGTAGATGATTACTTTAAAAACAGTTTAATCGATGCCTTGGCTTGGACTTCGGCTGTTTGTATGAAAAAGGAGTTTTTTCAGAGCTTAAAAGGTTTTGACGCTAGTATTACTAATGGGGCAGGCGAAGATACCGACCTATGGCTCAGAGCTGCTCTTGAATCACCTTTAGTGTTTTCAACCACTATTTCTGCTAGACACAATTTAGATGGAAGTAATAGAATTTCGCATACTCCTACCAAGAATAGAGATTTTATGAATTTAGATAAATATGAAGAAATCTCTAAGATGAACCCTTATCTAAAACAATACCTTGACATCAACCGATTTTCGTTTGCTCTTCAACATAAAATAGCAAAAGACATGGAGACTTTTAAGGATTATGTTTCCAAAATCGATATGAAAAACCTCAATTCAAAGCAGCGATTTCTTTTAAAACAATCTAGAAGCACATTGGTGACACTAAATAAAACCAAAGCTTTGTTCGAATCATTCGGAACTAGACTGACCGCCTACAAAGGCTAAATATTTGTCATATTCTCTAATGTAATCGTGCTCGTTATATTCAGCACTAACTAAAGAAAGACAAACTGCTCCCGACGAAAAGTTTTCTAATTCACGCCAAACCTGATTGGGAATCAACAATCCTCTGTCTGGTCTATTTAAAGTAATAACTCTACGTTGTTTCCCGTTGTCTAAAACCACGTCAAAACTCCCGCTAAGGGCGATTAAAAACTGTTGAAGTTCCTTATGAGCATGGCCACCACGTGTGGAAGAACTCGGAACATCATAAAGGTAATACACTCGCTTAATAACAAAAGGCAAGAAGTCCTTTTCTACAACCGATAAATTCCCACGACCATCAGGATCGCTGATTTTTCTAATTTCTAGTAGTTCTATTTTATCTAGGTCGCTATTCATTGTTTTGTAATAATTTATTCCACTCTTCGGCTATAGTGTCTAAGCTCAAATAAGACACACTGTCTTTACTATTTGCTTTGCACCTTTCGTATAATTCTGGCTCCAAAACCATCCGATTCATAGCTTCTGCTAATGCTTGAGGATTGTGATTCTCTATTAGAAGCCCATTTTTTTCATCGACGACAATTTCATTCGGTCCACTCACGCAATCTACAGAAACAACAGGCGTTCCAGCCGAAAGCGATTCTATCAAAACACGAGGAAAACCTTCAAACTTACTCGTTAAAACTGTATAAAGAGCATTCTTTATAAAAGAATAAACGTCTTCTTGAAAAGCAACAAAATCAACATGATTTTCAATTCTAAGAGACTTAGCTTTTCGTTTTAAACTCTCTAAATCTTCACCATCGCCAAGAATTTTCAAGCGAATGTCTCGATCTCTTAGAATAGACTCAGAATAACCTTCAAGAAGAAGACTTATATTCTTAACATCGTCCTCTAACCTACCAACAAATATGATATATTTTTCGCTACTTTTCATTTCTTTAGACGAAAACACCATCATTGGATTATAGATTGTAACAGCTTTTGTTGATGAAAACTGTGTATTTATAGTTTCTGAAATATGCTTTGAAACTCCCACAATTTTATGTGATTGACCAATCATTTGATTTGCAACCCATTTATTATTCGGAAGATACATATCTAAATTAGCACTCCGAACTACATAAATAATTCTAAATCCTTTGTAGACATAGTTGAGATAAAAAAGCTCTTTTGAAGCTGAAGGCCGAGTTCTATTATCAATTATAAAGTCGAAGTTTTGAGCTTTTAAATATTTCCGAAGCTTTCTAAATCGTGATAATCTATTGGAAAAAGAATCCTCCTCACTTTTATTTTCACCTAAGTTGAACAATTCTCCCGAATAGTCATAATCGATACTGTTGTTTAAAATCACGGTATGAACTTCATATCCTTTCATGTCCAACATTTGAGAAAGAATTGCTGTTGATCGTTCTGCACCACCTCTACTAAGGGAGATAGCAACTAAACACACTTTAATTCTATTTTCACTAGGCATCCTAACTTTTATGGTATTTTTGAAAGAATTAATGACAAATATAAGTTATTTTCAAACCGCAGTCCGTTATAGACAACGTCAATAAAACCAAGTATTGCCAAAATTTTACACAAGCCTAAAAATCAAACACATGAAAATCCTTTTGGTAGGTGAATACAGCCGACTCCACAACTCCTTAAAGGAAGGCTTACAAAAGCTGGGGCATGACGTTACTATTATATCTACTGGCGATCATTTCAAACAATTTCCTTCGGATATACTTCTGAAACGTAAATACGACAACGGTATTTTAAAAAAACTAAAAGTCGGTCTCTATAAACTATTTAAAATTGACATTACTTCTATTTCTCTAAGAAACCAATTTTTCAAATATAAAGAGAGTTTACAAGGCTTTGATATTGTGCAACTAATAAATGAAAGTGCGTTTTCAATCGAACCTAAATATGAAATTGAAATCATTGAATTTCTTAAAAACAATAACAGTAAATTATTCCTACTTTCTTGCGGCGCCGATCATACAAGCATAAAATTTGCCATTGACAAAAAGATCAGATATTCTATCATGACGCCATATTTAGAAGGGAAAGTTCCTGCAAAGGATTATGGACACCCTCTAAAATTCTTGAAGCCTGAATTTGAAAATCTTCATCAATTTATAGTGCGAAATGTAGATGGAATTTTAGCTTCAGATATGGATTATGACATTCCGCTTCAAGGTCATAAAAAGTATTTAGGATTAATGCCTAACCCTGTAAACACATCAAAACTTGACTATATTCCGATTTC
>DATGMT010000107.1:0-9833 GCA_035307265.1 Aequorivita sp. | reverse complement strand
AATTTTCCTACACCAAAAAACCATTGTGTCACTTCTTTCCCATCGGCTTTAAGGTAATAACTTCTGCCCATTCCCTTCTTTACATAATAAAGCTTCTTACAGACCTGACCTTCTCTTATCAGTAAGGTGTTTTTAGGGATTATTTCCTCTTCAAAATGCGAAACTATGTCTTGAAGCTCATCAGAGTCGATAGTAGTTAAAGAAAGAAAAAAACTTGATAAATCCATAAGGTGGCTCTATGAGTGTCAATATCAAATATATCAAAAATATATAGTTGGTAATAGGAATATTTCTTGAAGATCTATTTTGAATTGGAGTTTATTTTGAAGACTATTTAGACTTAACTTATTGAAGTTGTAGGGGTGTAAAGCTCTTAAGTTTTTGATTGGTTTAATTTTCATTAACTTCGCAGTGTTAAATAATTGAAAATGAAGGAGGTTTGTTCTTTAGCTGATTTCTACTTTCAATAATTTATTTAATGTACAACTAACTAAACCTTAATTAAAAATGAAAACACTTAACAGAATTAAATTTAAAACTATTGGTATTTTTTTATTCAGCATGCTGCTAGTTGCATCTTGTTCTAAAGATGATAATGGCGGCGGCCCTGAAGCCAATGATGGTTTTGATGGAAGTCAGTCTTCCATTGAAACACTATTAGGAGGAGCAGTATTAGACTCGCTAATTGACTTAGGCATGGAAATACACTATGGTTCAAGACCACCAATTGTGGAAGGTCAATACCGTATAGATCCCACTGTTTTGGAGGCGTCTAGCGTTCCAGGAGATTGGATTGGAATGACCTATAACTCTGTGAATTTCTCTTTTTCAAATCAGAATCCTGAAAATTTACAGGTTACTTTTGATGCCCAAGAAGACTTAGGCTATGACCATGAAGGATCTGGATCTTTTATCTCAGGTAATGATAATAGCTTTAGTGTTTTTCTTGTAAATGAATCCGAATTAGGAGATGGATATATAGGAGAAACTATTTTTGTTATTACAGGAACAATTGTTGAAAACGGACTTACCGACTTTCAAATAGCGCTCTATATGGTTGATAACGCAGGACATATAGGCTCAATTCCGAATGATACAGGAAGAATATTTATAGATGGAGATGGACTTGTTGAAAAACTATAACTAAAAATTTAACCCAAAACCCGTCTTTCTAAAAGGCGGGTTTTATTTTTCATAGAGTTGATAATATTAATGACGCACGAAGCGTCTTTTTTTATGGGTATATACAGTTGTAGTAAATTGGTGGTTTCAGGTTAGTCATTTGTGGTTTGTATTGGTTTCAGAATATAGAATTAATGAGGCTATTGAAGAAAAGAGTTTTACTTTTGTGAACAATTTTTAAATTATGGTTGAGCAACGTTTTATTCCATCAAAATATTCCAAGTCACTCTCTTCAGGAACTGTTTCGTGGCTTTCGCCAAGTAATATTGCATTGGTGAAATACTGGGGAAAGTATGGAGAACAACTACCTAAAAACACTTCTATTAGTTTCACATTGAAGAATTGTAATACAAAAACCACCTTGTCTTTTGAACCTAAAAACTCAGGTGGATTTAGTTTTGAAGTGTATCTAGATGGTAAAAGAGAAAAGAGTTTCGAGCCTAAGATTGAGCAGTTTTTTGGAAGAGTAGAGGTGTATTTACCTTTTTTGAAAGACTATAAATTTAAAATAGAAACTTCAAATAGCTTCCCCCATAGTAGTGGAATAGCTTCTTCTGCAAGCGGAATGAGTGCACTAGCACTCTGCTTCATGGATATGGAAAGGAAAATGAATCCATCCCTGAGTGAAGTTTATTTTTTTGAGAAATCTTCATTTTTATCCCGACTGGGTTCTGGAAGTGCTTGTAGAAGCATTGAAGGACCTATGATTGTTTGGGGTGAGCATCAAGAAATTCAAGGAAGTAGTAATCTTTTCGGAACAAAATATCCATTTAAAATTCACTTAAACTTTAAAAACTACCAAGACACAATTCTTTTGGTGGATAAGGGCGAAAAGCAAGTGAGTAGCACAGTAGGCCACAACCTAATGATTGATCATCCTTTTGCTGAACAGCGTTTTCAACAAGCAAATACTAACCTCTCGAAGTTGATTTCAGTTTTAGAAAACGGCGATTTATCTGAATTTATAAAAATTGTTGAAAGTGAAGCTCTGTCGCTACATGCTATGATGATGACTTCAATGCCTTATTTTATTTTAATGAAGCCAAACACATTAGAAATACTTAATCGTATTTGGGAGTTTAGGACAAAGACTCAAAGTAATGTGTGCTTTACTTTAGATGCAGGGGCTAATGTACACGTGCTTTACCCACACAATGAAAAAGAAGCCATTTTAAAGTTTATTGATACTGAACTTTCACAGTTTTGCAAAAATGGAGAGTATATAGTGGATGAGGTTGGCTTAGGAGCAGAAAGATGTTAGAATTATTTATTGGAATTTTACATATAATCAACGTTGAAATAGCTTAAAATCAATGTTTTTTACACTTCAGTTGAAGTTTATTGATTCCATACTTGTTGATTTTTGTATCTTTGTAGCCAAGATATCCCCGCATTTTATATAAAAAGCGATTATTTATCTAATAGAACCATCAGTTATGCACGGCCCACTTTTTTATTCTAAGATACTTCTTTTTGGAGAATACGGGATTATCAAGGATTCCAAAGGACTTTCTATTCCTTATAATTTTTATAAAGGAGCTTTAAAAATAGATCCGCATCATACTATATCTACACATAAATCTAATGCTGCGCTTAAACGATTTACAGAGTATCTAGAATCTATGCAAGCTGAAAAACCAGACCTAGTTTCTTTTGATTTGAAATCTTTGCGAGAAGATGTAGAAGCAGGACTTTATTTTGATAGTAGTATTCCGCAAGGCTATGGCGTGGGAAGTAGTGGAGCTCTAGTGGCAGCTATTTATGATAAATATGCAAACGACAAGATTACTGTTTTAGAAAATCTGACTCGTGATAAACTAGTGAAGCTAAAGTCTATTTTTGCAGAAATGGAATCTTTCTTTCACGGAAAGT
Organism: Aequorivita sp.; assembly: GCA_035307265.1. Lineage (GTDB taxonomy): Bacteria > Bacteroidota > Bacteroidia > Flavobacteriales > Flavobacteriaceae > Aequorivita. The sequence continues at coordinate 6,779 of DATGMT010000107.1, read as the reverse complement.
CTTCTGGTTTAGATCCATTGAATAGCTATTTAAGTTTACCTATACTTATTAATTCTGGAGATAATATTGAACCAGCAGGAATTCCTTCACAAACCAAAAATGGAAAAGGAGCTGTGTTTTTACTCGATAGTGGAAGTACAGGTGAAACTGCACCCATGGTTCAAATATTCATGGAAAACATGAAGCAAGAAGGTTTTCGAAATATGGTTAAAGATCAGTTCGTAAAACATACCGATGCTTGTGTAGATAATTTCTTACAGGGCGATGTAAAATCACTTTTCGGAAACATTAAACAGCTCTCTAAAGTTGTTCTTGATAACTTTAAACCTATGATTCCTGCTCAATTTCATAAATTATGGAAAAAAGGAATCGATACAAATGCTTATTATCTAAAGCTTTGTGGTTCGGGCGGTGGAGGCTATATGCTAGGCTTCACAGAAGATATTGAAAAGGCTAAGGAAGCCCTGAAAGATTATAAGCTTGAAGTGGTTTATAATTTTTAAAACCCTTTTTTCTGAGACTAAAACTCAGGGAGCCCCAATTCCTATAAATCATGTTAACCAGAAAACAAAAGCTCTTTCTTCTGAAGTTTTTCAGCTTGTTTTCTGTGGTTAGAGGATATAATATCCTCGTTATTGTCATTGCTCAATACCTTACTAGCATTTATATCTTGGCTCCAAATCTACCTGTTCGAGAGGTTTTGTTTGATGTGAATCTTTTGATGTTGGTCTTGGCTTCATCATCGGCTATCGCTAGTGGTTACATAATTAATAGCTTTTACGATAGTGAGAAAGATTTTATTAATAGACCGCGAAAAACTATGTTAGACCGACTTGTGAGTCAGCGAACAAAGCTTTCTACTTACTTTGTTCTCAACTTTCTATCGGTAGTATTTGCAAGCTATGTGTCGTTTAAGTCTGTATTGTTTTTCTCTATCTATATTTTTTTCCTTTGGTTTTATTCTCATAAGTTAAAGAGATATCCCTTTATTGGAAACATAACTGCTGCAATTCTTGCTGTAATACCGTTTTTTGCGATTTTCGTTCATTATGGAAATTTCGATATCGTCATTTTTGTGCACGCTACTTTTTTGTTTCTGCTTATTGCAATGCGTGAGTTGGTGAAGGATCTCGAAAACCTTAAAGGTGATTTAACTCATGGATATAATACAATCCCCGTGGTTTATGGCGAACAGACTTCTAAGTGGATGCTGACAGCATTAAGTGTTTTGACGCTCGTTCCTATTATGTTGTTGATAACCAAATTCAAACAAGATATTGGCTACATGGATTATTACTTCTATGCAAGTATCCTGGGGTTGATAGTGTTTTTAGGAGTTCTGTGGTATTCTAGAGTTAAGGTTCATTATGTTATTTTACACAACATTTTGAAACTCGCTATTGTAATTGGAGTTTTTAGCATCGTTCTAATACAAGTAGAATTGTTAACGAATCGACTTTTTTAAGTTGGTGAATTCCGAATAAATCAATTATTAACGTTGTTTAATTTAACGAATACATCCCAAGTAACAACGCCTACGCTAACAGCAATATTTAGAGAATGCTTAGTACCGTATTGAGGAATTTCAATAACAGCATCGCTAGCTGAAACTACTTTTTGTTGAATTCCTTTTACCTCGTTCCCAAAAATAATAGCATAGGTTTTATCCTTTTGAACTTCAAAATTATTGAGACTTATAGATTCTTCTGCTTGTTCTATGGAGGCAATGAAAACACCTTCTTTTTGTAGTTTTGAAATCACATTTAATGTATTTTCAGCATATTCCCAATCTACACTTTCGGTTGCGCCCAAAGCAGTTTTTTGAATGTCCTTATGCGGTGGTTGGGCAGTAATTCCACATAAGTAGATTTTCTTAACTAAGAAGGCGTCTGCTGTACGAAAAACAGAGCCGATATTATTTAAGCTTCTAATGTTATCTAAAATAATAATTAACGGAGTTTTCTCTGAACGCTTGTATTCCTCTGCGCTAATACGCTCTAATTCGCTATTTTTTAATTTTCGATTCTTCATAGATTGCAAAGGTAATTTTTAATGGTTAAAAGCGTATTTTCTATGTGAAACTTTATACCCTCTGCAAAAAAACATATGCAACAAATGTTTTAGATATTGATTCCAAACTTGTTCTGATTGAAGTGCAAAATATTCAGTCTCACGTCTCCAGTCTCAAATTAAAACTATTAATAAAACCCGATAATTCAAGTCTACTTCATTTCTTCAAAACATCCAAGATGATTATCTTTATCGGTTAAGCAAGAATTTAGATTTATGGCGAAGAAGCAGACCCCATTAATGAAACAATATAGCTCGATTAAAGCTAAGTATCCCGATGCTTTGTTGCTTTTTCGTGTTGGTGACTTCTATGAAACATTTGGAGAAGATGCTGTTCGGGCTGCAAGAATTCTGAACATTACACTCACTGCTCGTAACAATGGGGGAGATAAAACCGAATTGGCAGGTTTTCCTTATCATTCTTTAAATACATATTTGCCAAAATTAGTTATGGCAGGATGTCGGGTTGCGATTTGCGATCAGTTGGAAGATCCAAAAATGACCAAAACTATTGTTAAACGTGGAGTGACAGAATTAGTTACACCTGGCGTTGCTTTTAGTGATGATATCCTAAAATCTAAGTCAAATAATTTTCTTGCTGCTGTACACTTTGGAGGGGCCTCAACAGCTAAAGTCTTTGGGGTTTCATTCCTAGATGTTTCTACTGGCGAATTTCTTGTTTCGGAAGGCTCGGCTGAATATGTCGATAAATTGCTTCAGAACTTCAACCCTTCTGAAGTGCTTTTTTCAAAACAAAAACGCAAACAATTCCTAGAAACTTTTGGAAATGAATATCACGTGTTTCAACTGGAAGAATGGATTTTTCAAAAGGACTATTCTTTCGAAACGCTAACTAAACATTTCAATACTAAAAACTTAAAAGGATTTGGAGTTGATCACTTAGACGATGGAATCATAGCTGCTGGCGCTGCACTCCACTATTTAAGCGAAACACGACACACAAAACTTCAGCATATTTCTCGATTATCGCGTATTGCCGAAGATGAGTATGTGTGGATGGACCGATTTACAATAAGGAATTTAGAATTATATCACTCACACTCTCAAAATGCTGTTACCCTATTAGACGTAATAGATAAAACTATCTCGCCGATGGGTGGAAGGCTGTTGAAAAGATGGATGGCACTTCCGTTGAAAAATGTTGAAAAAATAACACGTAGACATGAAGTTGTAAGCTATTTGCTAGATAATCAGCCTGTTTTAGAAAAAATTCAACAACATACCAAGCGGATTGGTGATTTGGAACGATTAATATCAAAAGTAGCAACAGGAAAAATCAGCCCGAGGGAAGTAATCCAGCTCAAAAATTCCTTAGAAGCAGTTATACCTATCAAGGCATTGGCCTTAAATTCTAAAAATGATTCGCTTCGAGTGATTGGAGAACAGTTACACGATTGCGAATTACTCAGACAAAAAATAAAGGAAACAATTTTTGAAGAAGCACCAGTAAATATATTAAAAGGAAAAACAATTGCAACTGGATTTTCCGAAACGCTTGATGAATTGCGTGATGTTTCGGCTAATAGTAAAGACTTCCTTGATCAAATGCTTCAGCGTGAAACTAAACGAACAGGAATTTCTTCCTTGAAAATAGCTTCTAACAACGTGTTTGGATATTATATTGAAGTCAGAAACACACATAAAGATAAAGTACCCGAAGAGTGGATTCGCAAACAAACTTTAGTGAATGCTGAACGCTATATCACAGAGGAGCTTAAAGAATATGAGGCAAAAATTCTTGGCGCTGAAGAAAAAATTCTTGCCCTAGAACAAGAAATCTTCGGCAAATTGGTAGAGTGGATGCTTCAATATATTGGTGCGGTTCAACAAAATGCTGCATTAATAGCACAATTAGATTGCCTTTGTTCTTTTGCTACTCAAGCAAAGGAAGCAAACTATACACGACCTTTACTCGATGAAACTTTTGACTTAGATATAAAGGATGGCCGTCATCCTGTGATCGAAAAACAATTGCCACCAGACTCACCCTATGTTGCTAATGACGTTTATTTGGATCGCGACAATCAACAGATTATTATGATTACTGGGCCAAATATGAGTGGTAAATCGGCTATTCTTAGGCAAACAGCATTAATCGTACTCCTAGCGCAAATTGGAAGTTTTGTTCCTGCATCTGCAGTTAGAATGGGGTGTGTAGATAAGATCTTTACAAGAGTAGGCGCTAGTGATAATATTTCAATGGGCGAATCTACTTTTATGGTGGAAATGAACGAAACCGCAAGTATATTGAACAATATTTCCGAAAGAAGCTTAATTCTACTGGATGAAATTGGAAGAGGAACAAGTACTTACGATGGAACTTCTATCGCATGGGCTATAAGTGAGTATTTGCATGAACATCCCTCACAAGCGAAAACACTTTTTGCTACTCATTATCATGAGCTTAATGAAATGACTGAAACATTTCCACGAATTAAAAACTATAATGTTTCGGTAAAAGAGTTAAAAGACAATGTGCTTTTTCTCCGAAAATTAGTTCCTGGTGGAAGTCATCATAGCTTCGGGATTCACGTTGCTAAAATGGCGGGAATGCCTCAAACGGTTTTAAAGCGAGCTAATAAAATTCTTAAGAGACTCGAAAAAAGTCACGCGTCCGAAGAACTAACAGCTGAAATGAAAGCAGCATCAAAAGAGGAAATGCAGCTGAGTTTCTTTAAAATGGACGATCCTTTATTGGAAGAACTTCGAGATGAGATTATAGATATTGATATAGATACATTGACACCTGTTGAAGCATTAATGAAACTCAACGAGATTAAAAGAATGTTGGAAAGAAGCGCTTCAGTCAAATATAAAAAGTAAGAGGCTCTTTGTCTATAGTAGCTGGTATCTTTTTAAGAAAAGTATAAAAAGGGTATTTATACTTCTTTATGGTTTTTCTGTTTGGATAGTATTCAGTCTTTGAACAAAGTAGTTTAAATCAAAAGAGCTAAACAATGGTAACATTGTTTAGCTCTTTTTAATTTACACCCCTTAATAATCTGAAATGACTATCAAGAAATAAACAATTGCTATCGATTGCTTTTCAGTGCTCGATAGCAGTTGTATTTAGTAATTATTACTCTTTTATCAATCGATATGTTTGGGAGTCTCCTCTATGTTTAAGAGTTACTAAGTAAACTCCAGAAGATATATTATCTCCCATCGGTACAATTATCGTATTTGCGCTACACTCTAAAGTCTGTTGGTAGATATTTCTACCTGTTAGATCCTTAATGCTTACAGATATTTGCTTTCCGTCTAACTTTGGTGAATTGATATAGAATATATCTCCATTCAATGGGTTCGGAAACAATCGGATATTGGAGAGTAAATCATTTTCATTAACTCCTAGTCTCGCTTCCGTACGAATAGAGAAACGATCAGTAGAAATGCTCAATGCATTATTGGAGTCAACACTGAACTCATAAGTGTTATCTCCTGTTTCCAATGGAGTGCTTATGCCCGTAAAACGGTCATCTAAATAAAGGAGGGTTTCTTCCAAGCCATTCACAGTCATTTTTAAAGTGTATTCAGTCTGTTGGTAACCTGCACTGTACAATGGATACACTTCGTCTGGCTGAGGCATTTCCCTTTGTTCAATGCTTAAGTAAGTTCCGTTGTGATCAACACCAATATTCTCATGAAAGTTCATTGGCTTTGTTGCGTCATCGTAGGTCAGCCTGTTGTCATAACTTTCATCGAAAAGAATTCCGAAACTATCATGCAATGGACCACCATTGTTGAAGTTGGTCGTGGTGTATAATTGTACGGTCAACATATTGTTGCTAGACATAGAGTTACGATTGCTTGAAGTGAAATTCCCAGGAGCTTTGTCGTTCTCGTTAAAAACCACAGTCGCTGGTCCAGAGACCTTCACTTGTGCGGCTTGACCTGGTTGTAAGTATTGGTTGGCACTTGATCCAGCGGTGTTACTTCCATTTAATAGGTCTATGGTAACGTAAGAACCATGTGCTCCAAGATTAGGGTCATATACATAGTAATATCTTGTGATAAGGTTGGTTGATGCAGCAAATACACTATTGATATCTATAGCGCTTTGATATGGATTTCCGAACATAACAAAATTGTCTGCACTTGCATTTGCAAAGTTCTGGGTTTTAGTTCCAGTGAATAAAGAACCGGTTGCGCGAAGCACGGTTTCGCTAGATGCATTGTTGTTATTTAGATCAATGCTCCTGTCACCACGAACAAACAACAAATAAGGATCCCCTGCAGTCAAAGTGTTGGTGTCTGTGTTAGAAACAGCTTCAAACTGTTGCGCTGGAACATTCACTGTAAACATCGATGGGTTGCCTGTTGCAGTTCCATCAAAACCGTTTGCTTGATCCGTAGTAGCGCCGGTGATATGTGTCCCAAAACCAACATTTGGATTATGAGAATTGCTTATTGCACCCTCTTGCCAGTTGTTGTGGATCGAGTTTGTGGTTGTAACCGCACTGCTCACCATTCTATAAGAGCGTCTATTCTTCATATAGCGTTGAACAGTAATATTTCCAGAGATAGTGGAGCTTTCAGAAACCGGCCCTAATTCTCCATTGCCAGTTGAGCTGCTCACAAATACAAGTTGACCATTGTTAGTTAAGTCTCCTGAAATGGTTAAAACTTTCTCTATAGCTAAGGAAGCTCCAGAATTAATAGTCACATCCTTCGCGACTATGTTGGTA
>DATGMT010000106.1:0-2499 GCA_035307265.1 Aequorivita sp. | reverse complement strand
GTTTACTTTTGAACGGAAAAGGTTTGTATCTACACGCTTTTTCCCTGCGTTTTATTCATCCGTTTACGAATGAACAAGTGTATTTTGAAAGCGAGCTTCCTGAAAGGTTTAAAAAGATATTTGATATCTCCAAAATTCAACAAACAGACCAAAGCCTTTGATTCTTAAAAGGATAGTGTTTTTGATTTTATAGCGATATTAATCTCCCTAATATTGCCTTTATAATAGTATTTAAAGTTGTTATATTGCAGTAAATATTCCCCTACACTTTAACCGCGTCTTCCATTTTATTAAAACTTACTATGAAAAAATCTACACTACTCGTGCTTTGCCTATTGACCTTCGCTATGTCTTTCGCTCAAAAGAAAGCAGTTACAGAAAACGGAGAAGAAGTAATTCTATACGATGATGGCACGTGGGATTATCTGAACAGCCAAGACTATTTAGTGACACAAATTCCAATCAATCCTAAAGCATTTGAAAAAGGTGAAAACTCTACCTTTTTATTAAAAAGTAACAGATTGAATGTTGGCTTTTGGTTAGATCCTAAAGCATGGTCATTTAGAAAATCAACAGAAAACCCCGATGCAGAATATGAGTTTAACATGAAAGAAGAAGATCTTTACGGAATGGTTTTAACTGAGAAGTTTGAAATCCCACTTCAATCACTAAAGTTGATTGCTGTTGAGAATGCTAAAGAAGTTGCACCCGATTTAAAAATTGTAAAAGAAGAATATAGAAATGTAAACGGATTAAAAGTACTACTCCTTCACATGAACGGAACCATGCAAGGAATTAAGGTTTCATACTATGGATACTACTACTCAAACGAAACTGGCACAGTACAGTTTATAACGTATACCTCACAAAACTTAATGAACACTCTAATTGAAGAGGGTGATAAACTATTAAACGGCATAGTGGTAGTCGAATAAACAAAGATTTAAAGACCTGTTCCTATTTCAAGATGATTTCGTAATAGTATAGATATCATTGGAATCTATTATTTGAATATCAAGAAAAACACTGTTTAGATTCCGTATTATATTTTCAGGAAACATGAATTTATGAATGGAAAAAACTAATACATAATTAAGCCTCAAAATATAAAAACAAACTCTACACGCAAGCTGAAAGGCAAATTGAGGAAATATTACTTTTTATAATTATTTCACCTTCGTGCTTTTCACAAGGCAATAGAAATCCGTAACTTCCCAAAAACAATTACTACAATGAAAAACATAATATTTTTAGCTGCTCTGCTGTTGACGTTTGGGGTTTCAAATGCCCAAAAAGTATATTCTGTGGACTATGCAAGTCAAGCAGATGTCAAGGTTTATGTAGTTAAATATGAAAGCCAAGCCGATTTAAAAGTATACAAGGTTAAATATGAAAGTCAAGCGAAAGGCAATGAAGGAAAATGGTATTCTGTAGATTATTCCAGTCAAGCCGATAAGAAAATATATTTTGTTGACTACGAAAGTCAAGCCGACTTAAAGATTTACTTTGTAGATTATGAAAGCCAGGCGGGGTGGAGAAAAGCATCGAAGAAAATGTTAATGTATTAAAGTTACCCGTTGAAGATATAACCTGTATTATTTGTTTTTTAATCATTAATAGTTTAGTCCTAAAAATCTCAAAGCACCTATAATTTAATATGAACAAACTACAAGTAGAATTACGAACAAAGCTTCATTCTCGTGAAGCACGTAGAGTTGAACGCAGTTTAAAAAGAAAGACAGGGATTATTTATGTCTCTATTTCTGCATCTGGTGTAATTCAATTAGAATGGGATAACAAAAAGACAAATCAACCTAAGATCATAAAGTCCATTCAAAAGCTTGGTTTAAAAATCGACACTATTAAATCCAACAACGAACAACCACCTAAAAATGATCATGATCACGATCATTTTAATCTACAGATATTAGGTGAAAACACCGAGCTATATTTTGCGATTATTAGTGGTGTATTTTGGATTTCAGGAATTATATTATCATTTATTTCTGGTGTAGCCGAAACTATACCCACTACTCTATTTATAATCGGAGCACTATTTGGAGGTGTTTTTACATTCTTTTCTGCAGGTAAAGACTTGCTTAAAGGAAAGTTTGAAATTGACTTTCTTATGCTCTTTGCAGCTATTGGAGCCGCTGTTCTTGGAAAATGGGGAGAAAGTGCCCTCCTACTCTTCTTGTTCAGTTTAGGTCATGCTTTAGAGCATTATGCTATGAAACGAGCCAGAAAATCAATTTCGGCATTATCAGACTTAGCGCCTCCAACCGCATTGGTGAAACGCGATGGCGAATTAAAAGAAGTACATATTGAAGAATTAAAAGTTGGTGACATAATTGTTGTTAAACCCAATTCTAAAATTGCAGCAGATGGTGTTGTTGCAAAAGGAACGAGCCCTGTTAACCAAGCTTCAATTACGGGCGAAAGTATGCCAGTTACAAAACACCCTAGCGATAATTGGGAAGAAGAAACCGACATCAAAAA
>DATGMT010000105.1:0-3418 GCA_035307265.1 Aequorivita sp. | reverse complement strand
CTAGACTTAGGATAAATGACCTTAAAAAAAACATTCTACCTCAAAAGATGAGGTAGAATGCATTGGAACTTTTACAATGTTATTTAGTGTTTGAAATAACAGAGGTGTTTGTGTCTGCTTTTTGCAATAAACCTGGTGATACTTCAATAAGCTTAATGTCCTTTTCTTCAATAGTTCTTATATTGCTGTAGGTTGCGGGAAATCCATATACTGTAATTTCAGTTTTGGTTCCTGATGATGATGATTCAAATGTAGGTTCTATTAGAACGTCTGCATTCTCTCTTTTCAATAATTCTCTAACCACGTCAGCACGTGCATTTAATGACGATCCTGAAGATTTAGTAAAGGTTTTGGTGTGTGAAACCTTGGATGAGCTGACTATTAAATCCGCTACCAAAGGCATTTGTATAACACCTGGTCCTACGATATCCATTGTCTTAGAGCTTCCAGATTTAGTTGTTTTACACGAAACCATAAAAAGAAGAGATACCGATAATAAAATAATTTTTTTCATAACTAGTTTGAGTTTGATTAATATTTGGCCAATATATGTCTTTTCAGACCTCGATTTTTACGGTTATCCGTAACCTTGCAAATTATTTTAAAATTTAGTGAAGAACACCTCTTTAGTTTATTCCATAGGTTTACTTTATTCTAAAAACTTTCTGGTCAACTTTTAAGATTAAAGGATGTTTGCATTGTTTTTCGGAATTAGAAACCCTCTTAATTTATTGAGCTTACTTAATATTCCAGTGATAGTAAGTAAATAGTAGAATTCTTGTAAGATTATTATTCTCTGAGGAGTTTTAGAACAGTCTAATGGCTTGAGTCCATAACAATAACGGAATCAAAATATGATATACAAGGACTATCCAATTTTAGGAAAGAAAGGCCATCCTATTGAAATGGCAAAACAACATGGCTATGTCTTTTTGGAAACTCCTGAGTATGGAGGTTATTGCGCTTTCCCTTTAAAAGTTTCGAATAACACTTATTCAGTAGTTCGAGCTTTTGAATTTATTGAAGAACATTTTTAAACATAAAAATTTCAAGTAGAAGAAATTGTTTGTCAGCTTTACATCCGTCATCCGTCACCACCAACTACCATCTACCTTACCATCCTCCAGAAGCACCACCACCACCAAATCCGCCACCGCCGAAGCCGCCTCCAAATCCTCCGCTACTGCCACCACTCCCGAAGCCACCGCCACCACCAAATCCACCGGTGCGACCAAGACTAGATAGAATTAGTATGTCAAGCAAGCCTCCGCTTCCGCTTCCACCACCGCCTTTTCCGCCTTTGTTTAAAAGAGAAATAAGAATAATGATAAAGATAAATATGATGAAGAATGGAATAGGGGTCTCATCTTTTTTGCTGAAATCACGGCCTTCCTTAAATTCACCTTTTAGTGCTGAAAATATTGCATCACTACCTTTGTCCAGTCCTGCGTAATAGTTTTCATTTTTAAATTCGGGAATCATTATTCTGTTGAGAATTTGATGAGCCATTCGGTCTGTAATTCTATACTCTATTCCATAGCCTGTATTGATATCTGCTCTTCGATCGTCTTTTGCTAAAGTGATTAAAATCCCGTTGTCTTCACCTTTTTGACCAATTCCCCAACTTTGACCCCATTTTGCTCCAAGCATAGCAATGTCTTCACCTTTTGTAGAGCCTATAATGATGCAAACAATTTGCGTGGAAGTTGAATCTGCATAGCGAATTAACTTGTTTTCTAAAGCATTTTTTTGAGAAGGGGTAAGTAGGTTTATGTAGTCGTAAACTGAAGTTTGTTTTGCTGGTTTTGGCGGAATGTCATATTGAGACCAAGCATTTTCAGAAATGAAAAAGCTTATGAATAACAAAAAAACTACGTAGTATTTTGAGAAAGTTTTAGGCATTAAAAATTGTTGTGCAAACAGTTCAAATTATCCAATCGATATATCGTCTGGCAATTCATTGATATCATCTTTTTGATATGGGAAGTGTTCTTTCAGTCGCTTTCCAGCTTTGAGAATTCCCTCGACAAGACCTTGTTTCATGTCGCCATTTTTAAAATGGGTGATGATAATATCTTTTGTGCTTTCCCAAAAACCTTGACCAACAATATCATTGATTCCTTTATCGCCCATGATTACAAGGGTTCGGTCTTCAACGGCTACATAGATTAGAACACCATTGCTTTCTTTTGTATTGTTCATGTGAAGCATGTCGAAAACTTCAGCAGCTCGATCAAAAGCGTCTTTCTTCTTTCCTTTAGGCATACCTATTGAGTTGATCTTAGCTTCAAGATGAACTCGAATTTCGCCTGATGTGTTTTTTTCAGCAGTTCGAATGGCTTCAATTATAGCTGCTTCTTCTTTTGAAGTGAGAAAGTCTTCAACTTTTGACATCTTTATATTTTTAAATGAAATGTTTTCGGTTAAGCAAAACTGAACACTCTATTCCTTGTTTTTTCAAAAATCAAACTCTACTGTAGGTGCAGTTTCCGCTCCCGCCTCGGCTTCAAAATATGGTTTCGGATAGAAGCCTAAAATATTTGCAGCAAATTTAGTTGGAAATTTTCTAGTTTCAGGATTGTATATACGCAGCGTTTCGTTGAATTTATTACGCTCTACGTTAATTCTATTTTCAGTGCGTTCTAGTTCGTTTATTAATTCTCTGAAATTTTCATTTGCTTTTAAATCAGGATACCTTTCAAAAGTAGCCAATAATCTAGAAAGCGCTGAGGTTACTCCAGCTTGGGCTTCCTGGAATTGTGCCATTTGCTCTGGCGTCGAGTTAGAAGGGTCTATAGTGATAGAAGTTGCTTTGCTTCTTGCTTCAGTAACTCGTATTAGGGTTTCTTCTTCAAACTCTGCATATCCTTTGGCAGTATTAACTATGTTCGGAATAAGATCAGCTCTTCTTTGATAGGAGCTTTCTACATTTCCCCATTGTGCCATTACGTTTTCATCAAGGTGGACTAATCTGTTATTAACTGAGGCAAACCAACCTCCAATTATGATAATTAGACCAATAATAACTATAAGTGGTAACCATTTTTTCATTGTGAAATCTATTTGTTAGAGTTGTTCTTTTATTTTTAAAAGCTCTGCTTTTACGGCTTCCAATTTACGGATAATCTCAAACTGATCGAGCGTTTTTGTTTTGTTTTCTTTTAGTTGAATTTTAGCGCCATCTAGCGTAAAACCACGCACTTTCACCAAGTGGTAAATTAACTCTAAATTTTTAATGTCTTCAGGGGTAAACTTTCTGTCGCCTTTTGCATTTTTTTTAGGTTTTAAAATGTCGAATTCCTTCTCCCAAAACCGAATCAATGAGGTGTTGACGTCAAAAGCTTTAGCTACTTCGCCAATGCTGTAATATAATTTATCTGGAAGATTTATCTGCATTTCTTAAATTCTAACCGCTAGT
>DATGMT010000104.1:0-5541 GCA_035307265.1 Aequorivita sp. | reverse complement strand
TCGCTTTAATGTAGGACGGGAATTGAGAATTCGATATTGTTCATTGAAAATTGATTCAGAGATTGATTCAGCGTCAAGAGGCTAGACCGTTACGCTGTTAGAATATAGAGGTAGGACGTAGGACAGGGGGTGAAATTGAAAACGAAATCGATATGATGCTTTCGCGTTGGTGTTTGATAATCAATTAGCTATTGACTTAGGACTTTAAGACGTAGGACGGTGGGGTAAAACTCTTCCTTCCAACACTACTAATTATAAAATATAGTTTTATATATTTGTTCGTTAAATTGTTGCAAATACTAAAGGTTTATCTTTGTAGGCTTTTTAGTGTGATAATTGAACAATCCCCCCGTTAGAGCTAAATATAACCAATATCTAATCGTGCTTTAGATGGTGCCTTTTGTCATAGAAATCATCTATTGTCGCAATAAAAAATAAATGAGTAAAAACAACATACACTTTGAGATTTCTGAGAGAAAGGTGCTGCTCAGGATCTTAGATATTCTAAGTGTATTATTAGTGCTATATGCGGTGGGCTATGTGTTCAACTTCGACTACTTTAAGTTGAGTGCAGACAATTGGTCGTGGCCTATAGTACTTTCTATTTATCTCACTCTTTTTGCTACGGTTTTTGAGCTATACGATCTTCAGAAGTCAAGTAGGTTTGAAGTTGTAGTGAAAAATGTGATTCTCACTTCGTCGGTTACAGTTCTTTTTTATCTTTTAACTCCTTATTACACACCTAATCTGCCTTCCAATAGGATGCAGATTCTGTATTTTTTCTTGTCGGTAAACGTGGCTTTGTTGGTGTGGCGATATGGGTATATCTGTTTGATTGCTGTGCCAAGATTTTATAAAAGAGTACTGCTCATAGCACATCAAGACGATTTACATGAAATTGTTGAAGCGCTTCAAAATTCAGACCCTAACTATAAAATAGTTGCGTTTCTCGATACTGCAGAGCATTTAGGTGTGGTAGATCTTCCTGCAGACTTAGAACAAACGACTACAAAGGAAATCAGTTCCTTGGTTTGGGAGCTCAATATTTCTGAAATAGTTGTAGGTACACGCATGACCGATGGAGTGACTGCTGAGTTAAATAGGAAGCTTGTTAAACTCTTGGAAAGGGGAGTGCCTATTCGGGCGTTTACTCATGTATATGAAGCGCTAACGTATCGTATTCCAGTGCAACATGTGGAGCGTGATTTCTATAGATTTTTCCCATTTAGCAGAAGTAACCACAACAAACTTTATTTGTCGTTTAGTAGGTTGCTGGATGTTGTTTTAAGTATTGTGGGGTTGCTTATAGGTTCTTTGTTGTTGCCTATTATCTTGATAGGAAACCTACTCGGGAATCGAGGTCCGTTGCTTTATTATCAAACCCGTGTTGGAAGGAATGGTGAGCATTTTAAGCTGTATAAGTTGCGAAGTATGGTGAAAGATGCTGAGAAGAATGGAGCACAGTTCGCACAGAAGAAAGACAGTCGTATTACAAAATTCGGGAAGTTTTTAAGAAGATCTCGTTTCGATGAGTTTCCGCAGTTTGTGAATGTGCTTAAAGGTGATATGAGTATTATTGGTCCTCGCCCGGAACGCCCAGAGTTTGTGTGTAAACTCATTGAGAAAATTCCTTTTTATGAAGTGCGCCACCTTGTGAAACCTGGTATTACTGGTTGGGCACAAGTGAATGCTGATTATGGTTCGAGTGAGGATGATGCACTTGAGAAACTTCAATATGATTTATACTATATCAAACACCGTAGTCTGTTTCTAGATATCTCTATCGTGATGAAGACTTTGAGTACGATTATTTTTTATAGGGGGCAGTAGGGAGAGGTGAGAGGTGAGTGGTGAGAGATGAGTGGGGAGAGAAGAGAGAAGAGAGACAAGAACCAAGACGCTTCGCTACAAGAGTCAAGAATTAAGACCGCTTTCGCTACTAGAGTCAAGATCGCTTCGCTACAAGAGTCAAGAATTAAGACCGCTTCGCTTCTGGAGTCTAGACTGGTTGTGCTTTTTGGGACAAGAACCAAGACGCTTCGCTACAAAAGTCAAGAATTAAGACCGCTTTCGCTACTTGATTCAAGACCGCTTCGCTTCTGGAGTCTAGACTGGTTGTAGATTCTTTATGTGGATTTTTTGGAGGGTGTTGAATTTTAACTGGAAAATAAAAAGAGAGAAAACTTAATATCTTCTCTCTTTAGTACGCTTTTTGATTGATATTCTATATCAATTCGCTAGTTCACTTATAAACTTAATTCGATATAACCTGAGTTCTTCTTCTTCATATTCTCCGTCAAACTCCTCTAGAGCTTCACTGATTTTATCTGATTCTGCTTCGAGGAAGTAGTCGTGAATTTCTTCTTGTTGGTCTTCGTCTAAGATTTCATCTAGCCAGTAATCAATATTTAACTTAGTGCCGCTATAAACAATAGCTTCCATTTCCTTTATAAATTCTGGCATTTCTAATCCTTTTGCATCTGCAATGTCTGGGAGCGAAAGTTTTCTGTCTACATTTTGGATGATATATAGTTTTAAGGCACTGTTACTTCCAGTAGATTTAACTATGAAGTCTTCTGGCCTTAGGATATCGTTTTCTTCAACGTAGTCTCTAATTAGCTCTAAAAATGGTTTCCCATATTTTCGAGCTTTTCCTTCGCCCACACCGTGTACATTCGAAAGTTCTTCTATGGTTACAGGATATTTCATTGCCATGTCTTCTAAAGAAGGTTCCTGAAATATCACGTAGGGAGGGAGGTTTTGTTTATTAGCTTGTTTCTTTACTTCAGCCTTGAGTAGTTTGAAGAGGTTTTCATCTACGGTGTCACCTTTACTTCCCACAGAAACAATAATATCGTCGTTTGCATCTTTAAAAGAATGGTCTTCGGTCATCATAAACGAGGAGGGGGATTTGATGAAATCTCTTCCTCTTTTTGTTAAATGTATAACGCCATAGGTTTCAATGTCTTTGACTAAATATCCAGCCACCAATAGTTGTCGTAGCAGCGCAGTCCAATAGGATGCATCGTGTTCTTTACCCCATCCAAAATATGATTGGGTATTGGTGCGATGAGAGCGTATCAATGCGTTCACCTTTCCGATTATAACATTTACAACTTCTTTGGCTTTATATTGCTCATTCGACTTGGCTACGGTTTGAAGGAGTTTTACAACTTGATCTTTAGCTTCGTGCTTTTTCTTAGGATGGCGCATATTGTCGTCCATCATTCCGCCTTCGCCTGTTTCATTGTCAAAGTCTTCACCGAAATAGTGAAGGATAAACTTTCGGCGTGAAATGGAAGTTTCGGCATAAGCAACTACTTCTTGCAATAGTGCATGACCGATTTCCTGTTCAGCAACAGGCTTACCGCTCATAAATTTCTCTAATTTTTCAATGTCTTTATAGCTGTAGTAGGCCACGCAATGTCCTTCACCGCCATCGCGACCTGCACGTCCTGTTTCTTGGTAGTAGCTTTCTATAGATTTTGGGATGTCGTTGTGGATAACAAAGCGAACATCGGGTTTATCGATTCCCATTCCGAAAGCAATGGTTGCTACCACTACGTCCACATCTTCCATAAGGAACATGTCTTGGTGTTTCACTCTTGTTTTGGCGTCGAGTCCTGCGTGATAGGGAACGGCTTTAACACCGTTTACTTGCAGTGCTTGGGCGAGTTCTTCAACTCTTTTACGACTCAAACAGTAGATAATACCACTCTTTCCCTCGTTTTGTTTTACAAAGCGAATGATGTCGGTATCTACATTTTTAGTTTTTGGTCGAATTTCATAATAGAGATTGGGTCTGTTAAACGATGCTTTAAAAGTGTTTGCATCGGGCATTCCAAGGTTTTTAAGAATATCTTCTTGAACCTTAGGCGTAGCAGTGGCAGTGAGACCTATAATAGGTATGTTGTCGCCTATTCGTTCTATAATGCTTTTTAGATTGCGGTATTCAGGTCGGAAGTCATGACCCCATTCGCTAATACAGTGGGCTTCATCCACTGCCATAAACGATATGGTTTGCTTTTGTAAAAAGTCGACGTATTCTTCTTTTGTAAGAGATTCAGGGGCGACGTATAGAAGCTTTGTTATTCCATTTTCGATATCGCTTTTCACTCTTTTCACCTCTGTTTTGTTCAGGGAAGAGTTAAGAACGTGAGCCACTCCTTCTTCTGAAGAAAGCGCTCTAAGTGCGTCCACTTGGTTTTTCATCAAGGCGATTAAAGGAGATACTACAATGGCAGTACCTTCTTGCATAAGGGCAGGGAGTTGATAGCAGAGAGATTTTCCTCCTCCGGTTGGCATTACTACAAAGGTGTTGTTTCCTGCTAAAATACTTTTCACCACTTCTTCTTGCAGTCCTTTGAATTGGTTGAAACCAAAATACTTCTTTAAGGCTGCATAAAGGTCAGTTTCTATCACTTTATCTTTTTTTATATTGTTGTTACTTAGACAATTCAGTATTAACGCAATCATTACATTGTTTTAAGATATAACAATCGTAATTTTGCAAACACAAGATTCTTTCTGTATCGAATTTAGGAATTGGGGATACGGAAATAATTTATTTTAAATATACTAATTTCTTAAGTAGTTGCAAACATTAGAAAGCGTTAAAATTTTGGAAAGACAAAAACAAATAATTTCTATAGCCAAAAAAACTATCGAAACAGAAAGTAAGGCTATTGCAAATCTATCTCATTTGGTAGATGAAGAATTTCCTGGAGCCGTAGAGTGTATCTTTCATTCAACCGGAAGAGTAATCGTTACTGGAATAGGGAAAAGTGCGAATATAGCTACCAAGATTGTAGCTACTTTAAACTCTACAGGCACCCCAGCTATTTTTATGCACGCTGCCGATGCTATTCATGGCGACTTGGGAACGATTCAAGAAAACGACACGGTTATTTGTATTTCTAAAAGTGGAAATACACCCGAGATTAAAGTGCTAGTGCCTTTGATTAAAGCAAATAACAATAAACTTATAGCCATTACAGGAAACGTCGATTCCTTTTTAGGGAAACAGGCTGATTTTGTTTTAAACGCTTATGTTGAAAAAGAAGCTTGCCCCAATAACCTCGCTCCAACAACAAGTACGACGGCACAATTGGTTATAGGTGATGCCTTGGCTATGTGTTTGTTAGATTTACGTGGGTTTTCGAGTAAGGACTTTGCTCGTTTCCATCCCGGTGGTTCTTTGGGGAAACAATTATATTTAAGAGTGAGCAATCTAACGTCTTTAAACGAAAAACCTCAAGTGGACCCTAATACCGATCTAAAAACTGTAATTGTTGAGATTTCGGAAAAAATGCTTGGCGTAACTGCAGTTGTTGAAGATGGAAAAATAGTTGGTATTATTACAGACGGAGATTTAAGGCGGATGCTAACTCGCACAGATAATTTTGCGGGGTTGACGGCAAAAGACATTATGACTAAAAACCCGAAGACAATTGAGAACAACGCTATGGCTGTGGAAGCCATAAAAATGATGGATAAATTTGGGATTACTCAAATACTGGCCGAAGAAAACGGTGAGTATTG
>DATGMT010000103.1:0-6200 GCA_035307265.1 Aequorivita sp. | reverse complement strand
TGGCCTGAAAAAATATCTCTTCTTCTTCCTGACGACGCTCAGAAGGTTGTGATTTCAAAAAACCAAGACGGAAGCCGAACACTTAAACTAACTTCAGAAGTTAGTTAAACGCACTGCGAAACCTACAATTAGCTTTGTGGTTATTTGATTTGTACGTAATTAATTTTATTCCGTAACTTCACGCAAGAAATTCGGTACTATGGCCAATCCAAAATCACCCTTTACAATAGCTCAATTATTACCACAAGAAGAGACTCTAGAAATAGCCCGACAAAAAGGCGAATTGTTCATTGGCATTCCAAAAGAAGCTTATTTTCAAGAAAGAAGAATCTGCTTAACTCCAGATGCTGTTAGCGCTATCGTTAATAATGGGCACAAAGTCCTTATAGAAAAAGGAGCTGGTCTTGAGGCTGGGTTTAGCGATAGAGCATATTCCGAGGCGGGTGCACAAATTACTGAAGACAAGAAAAGCGTATTTGCCTGCCCTACAATACTTAAAGTAGAGCCTCCCACACTAGATGAATTAGAATTAATTAAACCTAAATCGGTTATAATTTCAGCTCTTCAATTAAAAACTCGTAAAAAAGAATATTTCGAAGCATTAGCTAAAAAGAAAATAACTGCTTTAGCTTTTGAATTTATTAAAGACGAAGACAACAGCTATCCATTAGTGAGAAGTTTGAGTGAGATTGCAGGAACAGCATCAATACTTATCGCTTCTGAATTAATGGTAAATGCTAAGAGAGGAAATGGATTGCTTTTTGGCAATATAAGTGGTGTGCCTCCTGTTGAAGTAGTTGTAATTGGAGCTGGAACTGTAGGTGAATTTGCTATTCGATCTGCATTAGGTCTTGGAGCAAATGTGAAAGTATTTGACAGCTCAGTTACAAAATTGAGAAGAATTCAAACCAATGTTGGTAAAATTTTACACACTTCTACCCTTCAGCCAAAGAATTTAACAAAAGCGCTACTACGTTGTGATGTTGCTATAGGAGCTATTCGTGGCTATCATCGCTCCCCTATCATCGTTTCCGAAGAGATGGTTCAAAAAATGAAAAAAGGAGCTGTAATTATTGACGTATGTGTTGATATGGGAGGCTGTTTTGAAACTACCGAAATGACAAATCACGATAATCCAACTTATATCAAGCATGACGTGATTCATTATGGCGTGCCTAATATACCAGCTCGATACCCTAAAACCGCTTCAATTTCAATAAGCAACATCATTAGCCCCTATCTTTTGCAAATAGCGGAAAACGGCGGAATAGAAAATACAATCCGATTCGATCAAGGTTTAAAAAATGGTTTGTACTTTTACCGCGGAATTCTAACAAGTAAATCAGTTGCTGATTGGTTTGATTTACCTTATAGTGATCTTAACCTATTGATTTTTTAAAAAACAATGTCATATACACTTCAAGGCATCCTTATTTGGAGCCAAACTAACACACTTGCTTTTTCTTCTTCCAATTTAAATCCCCTACAATGAAACTTGCTTATCGTCTTGCATATTATTCTGGTGGATTCATTATTGGTCTAATAATGTTGTTTTTCATACTGAGCGGAAAGAGAACTTCCTGTGCATATGGCCCACAATCGCGAACCTTAAAACATCTACGTTTAAAGGAACGAGCGTTTTCAGAAAAAAGCATGCAGTTTTTTCAACAGAACCAATTGGACACTTCAGCCGTAAGCACATTATTGTTAGAAGGCAGAGTTAATTTTTCTGAAAGCAACACTCGTTTAGACTCTTGTAAACAATACGTGATTGAAGGAGAGGCCTTTGAAAAAAGTTTAAGTATAAGAATGGAAAATTGTGACGACTTAGTTACTGTAATGTCTGCCGATTTTTCCGAGTAAGTATTTAAAGTTTTCTACGCTCCTTTTCCTTTTTAAGTAAACCAAGCTCTCTACTGGTCTGTCCTGCAACCGAGGTATTTTCTTCAGCCCGACGAATTAGGTAAGGCATAACATCTTTAACAGGCCCGAATGGAATGTATTTGGCTACGTTATATCCAAGTTCACCCAAGTTGAAGGTGATATGGTCACTCATTCCATATAACTGTCCAAACCACACTCTATGATCTTTTATATCAATGTTTTTATTCTGAATGATTTCCATAGCCAGATAGGTGCTTTCTTCATTATGAGTCCCTAAAAACAACCAAATATCATCTAGATTGTCTAAAATATAAGACATAACCTCATTAAAATTATCATCGGTTGCTTTCTTGCTCTTACAGATTGGACTTGGATATTCTTTTTCTATAGCTCGTTCGTTTTCAGCTTCTAAATAAGCTCCTCTAACAACTTTAAAGCCTAGCTTATATCCACCAGCTTTGGCCTTTTTATGTTGATCTTTCAGATAATCCAATCTATCCCAACGATAACATTGTAAAGTGTTGAAGACAATAGGCCTCTCTTTATTATATTTCGCCATCATCTCTTCACAAAGTGAATCGGCTGCATCTTGCATCCAAGACTGCTCTGCATCAATTAACAGACTTATGCCATTATCGTGCGCTGTTTTAGAAACATTGTCGTAACGCTCAACAATCTTTTGCCACTGGCCCTCTTCAGCTTCAGATAATTTTTGATTCTCTGTTAGTTTTTGAAAAATCTCAAACCTTCCAAACCCGGTAGGTTTAAATACTGAAAAAGGCATTGCTTCCTTATTTTTCGCAAAGTTTGTGAGCTCTATAACCTTTTGAGCTGTAGCATCAAACTGTTTTTCTTCCTCCTTTCCTTCAACAGAATAATCAAGAACAGAAAACACACCTACTTTATGTAGACTATCTACTGTAGACATGCAGTCTTCCTCATTGACTCCTCCGCAGAAATGATCAAACACCGTAGAACGAATCAATCCTTCTACAGGTAGGTTAAGATTTAAAGCAAATTTTGTTGCTGCTGTTCCTATTCTCACCAAAGGTTCTTTGGAAATCATCTTAAATAAAAAGTAGGCTCGCTCTAGCTCTGAGTCACTTTTCAACTTGAAAGCAACTTCAGTATTCTCAAAATATTTTTTTGTGGGCATATTATAAAAATAAAGTGTTCAAATATAGTTAGATTTGAAATCCAAATAAAGAATTAATTATCCCTAATTTAGAAATAAATGCCTCAAGAAAAAGGATTGATTTACTTAAACGAAAATGCCTGGAAAAATCTAGATATAACTATCAATAAATTAGACCCTTCCTCGATTTTTGTGCTAGTTGATACTGAAACTGAAAAGCACTGTTTACCTTATTTCACTGAAAAATTTAATTCAATTTCAACTTTCTCTGTTTTACGTATAAAAGCAGGGGAAACACATAAAAATATCTCTACCTGCATTTCTATTTGGGAAGAGTTAGTTGAACTGGGCGCAGATCGAAATAGCTTAATCATCAATTTAGGGGGTGGCGTAGTAACAGATTTGGGAGGTTTTATAGCATCCACCTTTAAACGAGGCATTCCTTTTATCAACATCCCCACTTCCCTATTAGCCATGGTTGATGCTTCAGTTGGTGGCAAAACAGGAATAGACTTAGGCAATATTAAAAATCAAATTGGAACCATACAGCTACCTGAAATAGTTCTGATAGACACTTTGTTTTTAGACAGTCTTCCAAAACCACAACTTTTATCAGGAATGGCCGAAATGATTAAACATGGACTGATTAAGGGTGAAGATGAATGGGAAAAAATTAAATTAATGAATCCTAACAATAAGCAAGATTTTGAAAAGCTTATTTGGGATTCAATTCATATTAAAAATAGTGTTGTCCTTGAAGATCCTTTGGAAAAAGGAAAACGAAAAGTATTAAACTTCGGCCATACATTAGGTCATGCCATTGAATCATACTTTTTAAGCAATAACGATAAAACACCGTTACTTCATGGAGAAGCTATCGCTATAGGGATGATTTTAGCAGTATATTTATCTAACAAAAAAGTTGGGTTAGAGAAAAACAAACTCAACTCTATTTCAAAACACATTATTTCTCTATACCCGAAGCAAGATTTCACAATAAAAGACATTGAAGAAATTCAAAGCTTGACGATTTATGACAAAAAAAACAGAAACGGGAAGGTCCTTTTTGTGTTGATGAATGATTTTAGTAATTTCACCAATGACTGCCACGTAGATAAACAATTGATTTTGAATGCTTTTGAATATTACAGTGGTTTATAAAAAAAATCTTTAATTTATTTTTAGGTCATTAATTTTTGAATAGTTTTATACCCAAACCTAAAAGAATTTATTTTAATGAAGCGCATTATTGTTGATTATCGGAAATTGACTCCAGAAATCCTATCCTTACTGGTTGAAAAGTATCCTGATGGATATGATGACGACCATGTAATCACTTTTAAAAATGCCAGAAATGAACTGGTGGAAGCTGTAGAAGTAAAAACTGATGACACAGTATATTTAGTGAAAGTAAGCTCCCGCCTAGAAACTAGCATGGCTAATTTTGATGAAGATGATTATGAAGATTCCGATTTTCAAGAGCCTATCAGCGAAATGCCTGAAGCTGGAAAAATGGATGAAGAAGAGTAGTCTCTATTTGATCTTAAATAAACAAATGAGAGGCTATCAAGCCTCTCATTTGTTTTATTCATGGTTGTTATACCAATCAATTATTTTTTAAAGTTTCAGCTTTCCTTCTCCCCTCTTCAATCTTTTTTTTATATTCCCTAAGCTTATCCATTTCTAATTCATAAGATAGAGTTGCATTTTCAGAAGGTTCTATTTTTATATTTCGGTTAAGTGCCCAATTCACAGTAAATTCCGCACCAAAAAATAAAATTAAACAAGTATAATATACCCATAGTAGAACAAGGACCAAACTACTTGCAGCGCCATATACAGATGCAGGATCTGACTTCGAAAAATAAAAGCTAATTAAGTACTTTCCTAACAAGAATAACAAAGAAGTCATAAAAGCCCCAATTACATTAGTTCTCCATTTAACTTTTACATCTGGTAATAAAGTAAAAATTGTAGCAAACAATGCTGTTATAATAATTTGTGAGAAAACAAAGTTCAATAATTGAATTAATCCTGAAGGTGTGTTTGAATAATACATCCCAATAAAATCGCTAAAAGCATTTATCAACGTGCTTATCACTAACGAAATCAAAAGAAGTAGGCCAATTGCCAGAACCATTCCAAATGATACTACACGCCGCTTTAACGTATCAATGAGCGAATTTTTCTTTGCCCGTACACTCCATATATCATTAAGTGCTTTTTGTAGTTGAAAAAATACTCCTGTTGCACCAAATATTAGCATACCTACTCCAAACAATATATATATTACTGAACTTTCAGACAATGATGAATCGACAATCATATTCTGAATTAAATCGGCACTCTCCTCGCCTATTAAATCTCCTATTTCTGAAGTGATTTGTCCTTCTACGGCTTCTTTTCCAAAGAAAACACCTGCGAAATGAACTGTAATTATCAATAGAGAGGGCAATGAAAACAGAGCATAATAAGCAATTACGGCACTTTTCGCCCAGGGATCGTTTTTATTCCAGCTTTGATATGTTTCTTTAAAGAGTTTTAAAAGCTTCATATTATACTCATGTCTTTATTTATTAAGGTTTTGACTATATTCAAAATAGATCCTATATCAAACAATTACATTCTTGAAAATTAAGTAAAAAAAAACCTTTGCTGAACAAGCAAAGGTTTTTAATTTGATTTTGATATTTTTTAAATATTACTAAAAATAGAATGCAGTAATCTCTTTCTATCATTAATACTTTCTTCCATCGAAATCATTGTTTCTGTGCGGCTCACACCTTCGATGTCATCTATTTGATAGATAATATCTTTTGCGTGTGCTGTATCGCGAGCTCTTATTTTACAGAAAATATTAAATTTTCCAGTTGTAACATGAGCTACCGTTACATACGGTATTTCGCTAATACGCTCTAATACAAATTGAGTTTGGCTTGTTTTGAAAATAAATACTCCTACATAGGCAATGAAGGAATAGCCCAACTTGTCGTAATCAACATTTAAGGAAGAACCAGTAATTATATTGGCTTCTTCCATCTTCTTAACCCTCACGTGAACGGTTCCTGCAGAGATGTCTAACTTCTTCGCAATATCAGTAAAGGGGATTCTGGTATTATCTATCAACAGATCGAGAATCTTGTGATCTGTGTCATCTAGCTTGAATTTTGACATAATATTA
>DATGMT010000102.1:0-6237 GCA_035307265.1 Aequorivita sp. | reverse complement strand
AAAAAGGATATAAAATCGTGATGTGGGATATTATAAGTTATGATTTTGACGCGAGTATTTCCCCAGAAAAATGCCTTCAGAATGTTTTAGAAAATATTCAAGCTGGAAGTATTATTGTATTTCACGATAGTTTAAAAGCAGAAAAAAACCTTAGGCATGTTCTACCTAAGGTTTTAGAATTTATTTCAAATAAAGGATGGAATTGTTTAGCAATTCCTAATACTTAATCCTAAATATATTCTTTAATAAGGTCTATTAAAGTTTTGGCGTCCTGTTCTCCACTTTGTCGCCATTTCATTTCGCCGTTTTTATAAATCATCAATGTAGGAAATTCCTTTACTCGCAGTGCATCGGCGAGTTCTTTATTTTTATCTACATCAATTTTTATGACCCGAGCCGTATCGCCAAGAGCCGCAGCAACTTCTCTAAGCACTGGGTTCATTTCTTTACATACTGGACTCAATTCCGTATAAAAATCTAAAAGTACTGGAATCGGGGTTTCTATTAATTCTCCAAACTTGGACATACGCCTAATGTATTGGTTATTATTACAAATATAACATTTCCTATAAATTATGATTATGAGATATTCTGTTTCTTTTTTAGTTGGATAACGGTAATTTCTGGCCAAATTCCAACTCTTCCTGGATATCCTAAAAATCCAAAACCGCGATTTACATTTATATATCGCCCAAACTCCTCATATACTCCAGCCCAATTCTCATATCTATATTTAATGGGACTCCATTTTACTACACCTGGAATTTCAATTCCAAACTGCATTCCGTGAGTGTGGCCACTCAAAGTAAGATGAATATTTCGCGGGTCTTCTTTAACTTGAGCTTGCCAATGTGAAGGATCATGACTCAGCAAAACTTTAAAGTCGGAGTTAGAAACACCACTACAAGCCTTATCTAAGTCTCCAGCTTGAAGAAAACCATTAAGGCCCCAATTTTCAACCCCTAACAATGCAATTCTTTGGCCGTTTCTTTCAAGGTAGTGGTTTTCATTTAAAAGTAATTTCCAGCCCATTTCTTTTTGGATAGACTTTATTCTTTCAAGGTTTTCGGCTTTTTCCTCCTTACTATTCCAATTTACATAATCTCCATAATCATGATTTCCTAATACAGAGAACACTCCATCTTTAGCCTTCAAGCCACCTAAAATGTCTTTCCAATCGAGCAACTCATCAGCTACATCATTCACCAAGTCGCCAGTAAAAACAATAAGATCGCTTTTTTGTTCATTGGCTAGATTTATTCCGTACTCTACTCGATCGCGTTTATCGAAACTTCCGCAATGAATATCGCTTAATTGAGTGATTGTATACCCATCGAAAGCATCGGGCAAGTCTTCAAATTCGAGAGCATATTTTAAAACTCTATAATTATACTTTCCCCAAATCATTCCATACAACAAAGAGGCGAAAGGGATTGCCGCCACACCAAGAGCTATTGTGCTAACAAATTTTCGTCGAGAACTCATAAAAGGGGTTTCATCGCTGCCAGCTACCTTCATAAATATACCGACAAAGAACCTTCCAATATCCTCACCAAACATGAAGATTATAACAATGAGTTTTGGCACAAAAGCAACTAAAAATATTCCGAAGAAATATATCCGAAATGGACGCATCATTTTTCCCGAACCTGCAAAGGAAAGTTGATATAAAAGCCCTCCTAAAACAGCTGCCGAAATAACAAAGTACAGCCAATACAGCCACTGACTTTTCGTTAGTGTTCTGAGAGCCTGAAAAGCATAAATATCAACGAGTATGTAAATAACAATAAAGAGAATCCAACGCATAATGAAAAGTGTGCAAAGTTAACAAGTAATTAATCTCGAAGGTCTTGCTTTACTTATATTTAACTGATTTCTATACTTTATTGAATAATAGTCATAGTAAGAATTCATTCTAAATTATTTTAGAATAAGCACTAAAATTAAAAAGAACAACGGGAGTATAAATGTAACGGCCATCCCTAAACAGCCTTTTGTAATTACTCTTCCAATTTTTTGATTTCTTCCACTTTTGGTTAATGGGATTCCTATTTTTCGAGAAATATTCGATTTTACTCGAGAAACACCTAAAAATCGTCTCCATGAAAATCCGCCCCTATTCATAATTTAATTAATTTATTAACAAAAATACACTTTGGTTTTAATTGAACCTCACAAATAAATATTTTCAATTTTGTCTTTTTTGTTAATTTTCAAAAAAGAAGTATATTGTCGTTAACTAACCCCCCATTCGTTGAAATATATTCTTCTCCTTCTCATCCCAGCCATAGTTATATCTATGGGTCATGCTTCTGAAGACTTGGCTCAGAGCAAACAAAACCCTGAAAAAACTTTTGAAGAAAGGGTTCAAGACTATATTGACATTGCGTGGGAACACACTTTAAATGAAAATGACAGTGCCCTTATTTATGCAGAAAAGGCATTGAAAGTTTCAAAATTGAATTCATATCCTCTAGGGGTAGCCATGGCACTCGAGAGTCAAGGTCTCTATCATGAAATTGTTACTGGAAGCTACGATTTAGCAAGTACCTACTATTTTGAAGGCATTCAAATCTGTGAAGATAACGACCTTTCCTACGCCTCATCCATTTACCATTCTCTTGGTGTAATGTTTCACACATCAGACAATTATGAAAAAGCGCTCGAGTATTACAATATAGCATATAATAGATCATTAAAGGAACAAGACTATGTTCTACAGAAGAAATGTTTAATAAATACTGGCTCTATATATTCTTCACTTCAAAACTATAGTGAAGCAGAAAATTCAATGCTGCAAAGTTTAGAAATTAAAGTTAGACCAGAGCTAGATTATAATGTATATGCCAATTTAGGCAATCTATTTATTCGTCAGGAAAAATATGAAGAAGCCATTCCTTATTTAGAAAAGGCTGTTGAGATACACCCAGAAAACTTGGATTCTGAAAAAAACCTGATGTATCTAATTGAAGCCAAAGCTGCCCTTCATGACTCTACAGGGATGCAACCTAAGATAAAGCGTGCAATTGCTGAAGCAGAGAATATTATAGCCTTACGAGTCAAAAGCAACCTATATAATGCACTCTCTAAATATTTCTATGTATTTGAAGATTATAAAACAGCCATGGACTACCACAAGCTGTACCATGACATCTATGTTGAAATAAAAAGTAAGCAAAGAGATCAAACTGTTTATGATTAAGAAGCAAGCTACCAAACAGAAAAAAAAGAGAGAGAGCTTGAAGCTAAAAAAGCAAACGAAATACTGTTTATTATAATTTTAATCTTCTTAGGAATTGTACTTGCATTACTCACCTATTTCTATTTCAAAAACAGAAAGAAAAATCTACTTCTAGCCAAACAAAAAATACTGTTAGAAAACACTTTGGAAGAAAAAAATATGCTTCTAAAAGAAATTCACCACCGCGTAAAAAACAACTTACAAGTTATTTCTTCACTATTGAGTTTACAACAGCGACAAATTAACGACTCGAAAGCTTCACAAGCTATTCAAGAAGGACGAGACCGAGTAAAAGCGATGGCACTAATACATCAAAACCTCTATCAAGACACCGATCTTATAGGCGTTGAAACAAGTGTTTATGTGAACAAACTTGCGAAGAGTCTAATAAAAAACTACAAAATAAACGATAAAGCTATTAAGCTAAATATAAATGTAGATCCCATAAAGTTAGACATTGATACTATTATTCCATTAGGACTTGTAATCAACGAACTTATTAGCAATGCGCTTAAATACGCTTTTACAAATAAATCCTCCGGAACGATAGATATTCTTTTAAAATCAGTTAACGACACACTAGTTTTATCGGTTTCTGACAATGGCCAAGGACTACCAGAAAATTTTTCTGTAGATGAAGTTTCAAGTTTAGGTTTTAGACTTATAAAAGCATTTAGTGACAAATTAAAATCAGAATTAGACATAAGCTCTTCTAAAGAAGGCACAAAAATATCATTGATAATTCCCAACTTAAAACCCCCTAAATTATGAGCGTAATCAATGTACTTGTCGTAGAAGACGACCCCTTTATTGCTGAAGATATACGGGAAGCACTTAGTAACGTGGATTATACAGTAGTGGGAGTAGCACACAACAAAAAAGACGCTATTCATCTACTTTCAAAATCCTCTCCAGACATAGCGTTACTCGACATTAACCTTGGAGATAACTTAGATGGTATTCAAATTGCTGAAACCATCAATACAGATTATCAAATTCCGTTTCTCTACCTGACTTCTTATTCAAACAAAGAAATTTTAGACAAGGTAAAGCACACTTTGCCAATGGGTTATATTGTTAAGCCATTTGACGAAGCCGACTTGTTTACAGCTGTAGAGATTGCGATTTCTAACTTTTACCAAATCAATAAAGCTGACGCCCTTCATATTAACACAGTCAATAGTTCCGTTCCTAATCCACTCACACAGAAAGAGTTTGAAATTCTAAAAGATATTTACCAAGGAAGCACTAACAGTCAAATGGCAGAAAACCATTACATCAGCATTAACACCATAAAAACTCACATTAAAAACATCTACGAAAAACTAGATATACACTCTCGTTCTGAAGCAATTGTGAAAATAAGGACACTACTTGGCAGCTAAATATCACGCATAAAAATTTATAATAATCCAAAGCTTGTTAGATACCACAGCAAGCGCAACGCCTTCTGAAAAATAAGGCATTCTCTATTCCTATACTATTTACATATAACTCTATTAGGCTATCACAGTTAAATAGAATGCTATTCTTATATCAAGTTCTGAATATATAAAGACTGATAATGTTGCTTACAGTTCGAAAATAACTTCCTTAGAAATTGAACGAATTCGATAAAAGCTTTAACTCACCAAGCACTACTCTATCCGCCCAACTATACAACGTAGAGAGCTTTCCTATAAAATAGAGCACACATTTTTGAAGATATTATTTATCAAAAAAAATGCGAATTAATAAAAATATCACCCTTTAGGGTGAGCTCCACAACAGACTCAAATCTTAATTTTGAAGTGTAAGGAAACACATAATATTTAATACTAATCCTATTTCCATAAGTAGATTAGTCTTTTGAGAAGGAAGCCGCCTGGGGAGCGGCTTTTTTTATTGGCATCATGGTCGTTTTCCAAATTCTTCTTTTTACATTTGAAGCATAAGCTTTCCAAAATTATGTCTGAAAAAAAACGCCTATTTCTTCTCGATGCATTTGCTCTAATTTTTAGAGGATATTACGCCCTTATTAAAAATCCTATCATCAATAGTAAGGGACAAGACACTTCGGCTATATTAGGTTTTATGAACTCTTTATTTGATGTTATTAGAAGAGAAAAACCTGATCACCTTGCAGTGTGTTTTGACAAAGATGGAAGCACCGAGCGCACAGAACTATTTGAAGATTATAAAGCCAACCGAGATGCCACCCCCGATGTTATCAAGCAGTCCGTCCCTATTATTCAAGAAATTATTAAAGCCATGAACATTCCTGTTGTGGAGCTCTCCGGCCTTGAAGCAGACGACCTCATCGGGACACTAGCCAAACAAGCTGAAAAAGAAGGCTATCAAGTCTATATGGTAACCCCAGATAAAGACTTTGCTCAGTTAGTTTCCGAAAACATTTTTATGTACCGCCCTGCTAGAATGGGTAATGCTATTGAAGTTTGGGGAGTCCCTGAAGTACAAAAACGTTTTGGAGTAGAACGACCCGAGCAAGTAATTGACTACTTAGGAATGATGGGAGATGCAAGCGATAATATTCCTGGTCTTCCAGGTGTAGGCGACAAAACAGCCAGAAAGTTTATTGCAGAATATGGATCCATGGAAAACCTTTTGGCTAACACAGACAAGTTGAAAGGAAAAATGAAAGAAAGAGTGATAGAGAATGCTGAAATAGGACTTCTTTCTAAAAAATTGGCTACCATAAATACCAATTGCGAAGTTACCTTTAATGAAAAAGACTACGAGCTTATAATGCCTGATGGCGAAAGAGTTCAAGAAATTTTTGAAGACCTTGAATTTCGTCGCCTAAAAGAACAGTTTTTAAAGCTTTTTTCTGCCGATGAAGAAAACGATCAACAAAATACAGAAGGTGTAAAATCTCAAAACAATCCAAAATCGACCGAAAAAAAGGAAACAGCTGGAAGCGGACAGTTTAGCCTATTTGGTGGAAATGGCGAACCGACACAAACTATAGAAAACTACAATTCAAGAAATACTATAGA
>DATGMT010000101.1:0-2360 GCA_035307265.1 Aequorivita sp. | reverse complement strand
TTAATTAATTTAAAATACTTCATAAAAGCCAACATAGATGGAATTACGACGCCTAAAAACACCAAATGCAGATAGCCTATCACAAAGTCTTTTAGCACAAAGGCTAGATTGGCATAATATGGATGAGCAGATACTAATTGCATTATTAGTTTAACAATCATCAATCCTCCTGCTACTTTCAGAAGAAATAAAGCTTGCTTTTCAAATATTTGTTTGATTTCTGTAAAGTGCTCTCGTAATATCCAATAGAGATCATAGAATGCGAAAGCCTGTGCCACAGCTCCAATTCCTCCTAACACATAAATCCAAACAGGCGGAACGAACCAAAGCATTGAGAGAAAAACCGTTAGCAGCACTCCAAAATTTAATAGAAAGAAAAAAGCTTTTAGCTTTTGAGGATTAAACTGAATTCCTTTTTCCTCTAAAATATAAAAGAGAATACCTAAAAGTGCTAAAATTGACCATCCGTTATATTGAAAGTGAAGGTAGAAATATATCGAGGACTTATACCAAATAGATTCACTACCTAGAGTGGCCATTACTGCTCCAATAGCCCATGGACCAATGCTTGAAATCACTAGATACCAGAGCGACGTTTTAACAAGACGCCATGAGAATCTTGTTTTTAAATTTTGCGGAACATATTTTATTGCAAACCATGTAAACCAATAGGAAGCAAAAAGGAAGAGAGTAGAAAACACAATAGAAAATAGCGCATATCCAATGAATGGAAAGAAAACTAGCATTCCTACTATTGTTATATTGGTCGCTATAAAAATACGCCTGTAAAGCCTTCCTTTTTCAGCTTTAATGAGAAATAGTTTATATATCAAAGTTGTTAAACCTAGATAAACCCATCCAAGAATTGCTGTGTGTGAATGAGCATGAAGCATAAACTTGAAATTGATAGGAAGTGAGGTCACAAAATAAAACCGCATCAAAACACCCATCAGAGAGACTAACAAAAAGTAAAAAAGCGCAATGCCAATATGTTTCCTAAAGTTTATCACTTTGCAAAAATAGAGAAACAGTTAATGAAAAACAGCCCGGAGATGCTCAATAAATAAAACACTTCCTCCGGACTGTTAAAACCAATCAAAATGTAAATGAAAAAATTTAAGAATTAGTAGTTAAGGTTTATTAAGCTATATTTTCTCTTAGTTCTTTCTCCAGTTTTAAAGCTTTTGGAAAAAGAATATTGTTTTCTAAATGAATGTGGTGATGAAGGTCTTGTTCAAACTCTTCTAATTTCGCATAGAAAGCTCTATATGTATTACATGCTCCTTGCGGTGGCGTGTAATTACTACTCAGTTCTGCAATTTTACGCATAAACTCACCAGCTTCTTCGTGCTCCTCCTCCATCATGTGGATAGGGTTCTCAACCGTTCCAAAATGAGGCGCTTGAACTTCAGCACCTTCGGCTTCAGCTTTCACTAATTTTTTGATGAAAGGGAAAAGAATTAGTTCCTCTTTGCGCTGATGGCCTGCCATTGCTTGAATAACTTGAACAACTAATGACTCTATTTCGGCTAATTCTTTATAATGACCCCCATGTACATGATTAACACGTTTGGCATATTGAAGCAATAACGGACTACTCTCTTCAACATATTGATGATGCACATTAATAATATGATCTGTTAAGAAGTCTAATTTCCAACTGTTGTAGTTTGAACCTCTATCGGGTGCTGTATTAAGGTTTATTAGTTCATTTATAAGAAGATTTGCATCTACTTTAGCCTTTTCACACGCACGCTGAATACTGACCCCTCCACCGCAGCAAAAATCTATACCATACTTTTTGAACACATGGGCGGCTTTTATATTTTCTGTAACCACTTCGGCTACTGTTTTTTCTTGTAATGTTGCCATTTTACTAAAATTTAAAGTGAAATATTTTCTATTTATGACACAAATATCCGAAATTAAAATGAATCGCGTGATGATTTATATCATAATTGCGACAAAAATGTCATAAATTATATTTTTAAAAAATTTTGTTTTTCATAACCCTGAATATCAACTGCTTAATCCTCCCAAAAAGGATCTTCGTAATCTGGAGTTTTTTCTAATTCAGCATGGATTTCTTCTATTTTGGCAAGCTCTTCCGTGGTAGCTACTTTTTGGATTTCATTAAAGAGAACTCGTTCTTCAAATCTAATGTGTGCATCAAGCTCCTCCTCTAACCTATGTAGAGATTTTTCAGGATCCTTAGTGTCTTTAAAAAGTCGTTTTATTCGGCGATGTTCCTTCAATGCACGTTGTATCAATTCATCTTCTTGGTCTAGAATTGTAAAAACATACTTTTCCTCATCATGAAAGTGAGGTTTAATTTCATTCTCGTAAAACCAATCTGCAAA
>DATGMT010000100.1:0-5006 GCA_035307265.1 Aequorivita sp. | reverse complement strand
TATTATTCGCCAGCTTGTCTTTTAGCGTCGTCTTTCATCTTCTCGTTAGGAACAATTGCAACGTTTACGCGTCTGTTCTTAGCACGTCCTTCAGCTGTAGAGTTGTCAGCTATCGGTGCATCTGGACCAAACCACTCAGTTGTAATTCTTCCTGAGCTAAGTCTCTTTTGAGTAACGAAATAATTTGTTACAGAATTAGCTCTGTCTCTTGAAAGTGACATATTAAATTCTCTCGGACCTGTACTATCTGTATGTCCAACAACCAAAATGTTAGTGTCTGGATATTCTCTTAGTACATTAGCCAATCTATCAAGGGTTTCTTGTGATTGAGCATTCAGGTTATATTTATTTGTAGCGAAGTAAACTCCACTGTTTTCGTCGAAGGTAACTACAATTCCGTCGTCAACTCTTTCAACTTGAGCTCCTGGAATTTCTTCTTCAATCTTCTGTGCTTGTTTGTCCATTTGGTCACCAATAAGCACTCCTGCAGTTCCACCTACAACACCACCTACAACTGCACCTAAAGCACCGTTTCCACCTTTACCAACATTGTTACCGATAATTGCTCCTAAGATAGCTCCACTACCCGCACCAATTACAGCACCTTTTTGTTTGTTGTTAGCGTTTCGAGTAGCTTCACAACTACTTAAACTACTAACTAAAGCAAAAGCGAAAAGCACAATAGAAATTTGTTTGAAAATTGTTTTCATAATGATTTTTAAAATTGTTTTAAATTGATTTAATATTATTCGTTTTTATCGAAATTCATGATTATAGTAAATGGCTTTCCATCTACACTAACTGTTTGCTCCCACTGCATAGAATAATCACTTAACTGTGCTAAACGAAGTCTAAACCCAGTATTTGTTTCTGATTTTCCTTTAGAATCAGTAGGTTTTAACAGAAAGTTGTATAACCCTGTTTCTTGATCTATTTCTTGAATAGTAAAGATGAAATTACGTTCTCCAGTTGAACAATCCATTCCTTCAATATTATATTTTCCTGTGTTATTATTTGGGATAAATCTCCAAGTACTTCCTTCAAAACATTCTGTTGATGCATCATTAAATAATGATACTTTAAATGTTCCAGGCGTATCGTATGTAATACTGCTAAGTGTCCAATATCCTTTGATCACTTTTTTGGATTCAATAACTGTTTTTGAAGGTCCACAAGACATAATCGTGGCTCCTATCAGAACCAATAAAAGAATTCTTTTCATAAGTAATATTTAAGTTTTATAGTTAAGTCTATTTTTTGAATAATCTAGATAGTAATGATAGCACAAGTAATACTACAAAAATGTAAAAAATGATCTTTGCAATTTCTGCTGCTCCTGCTGCTATACCTCCGAATCCGAAAATAGCTGCAATGATTGCAATTACGAGAAAAATTATAATCCAACGTACCATAATAATGTGTTTTTAGTGATTAGTATGCCACTAAAGTAGTTAAGAATTATGGCCATTAAACAGTATTTATATTAAGTTTAACTAATATTGTTAAACAATTAGTAAGATAGCAACTCAAATAACTTATTATTGAATATATTTTTAGAAAGGTAGATTTTTTCCAAGTTAGAAGCAAATGGGATTGGTGTTTCTAAACTCCCAACTCTCTGAACTGGAGCGTCTAAGTTCTCAAAACAATTTTCCATTATCAAAGCAGAAATGTCTGAAGCAATGCCACCAAATGTACTGTCTTCTTGAAGTATAATTACTTTTCCAGTTTTTCGAACTGATTTGAAAATCGCTTCGGTATCTAAAGGCGCTAAAGTCCGTAGGTCTATCAAGTCTGCATCTACTTCTGGATGTTTATCTAAAGTTTCTAAAGCCCAATGTACACCCGCTCCATACGTAACTATTGTAACGTCATTTCCTTCTCTCAATAGTGAAGCTTTTCCGAGTGGAAGTGTGTAATAATCCGTTGGAACATCTTGACGAATACTTCTGTATAGCGCTTTATGTTCAAAAAACATTACAGGGTTTGGATCTTCAATACTCGTTGCTAACAAACCTTTTGCGTCATAAGGAAATGCTGGATAAACCACTTTTAGACCCGGCGTATGTGTAAACCAAGCTTCATTTGTTTGACTGTGGAAAGGACCCGCTCCTACTCCTGCACCACATGGCATTCGAACAACTACATCGGCTTTTTCGCCCCAGCGGTAATGGGATTTAGCTAAGTAGTTTACAATTGGATTGAAACCACTAGTCACGAAGTCTGCAAATTGCATTTCAACTACGGCTTTAAATCCGTTGATTGAAAGTCCCATACCTGTTGAAATTATCGCCGATTCACATATAGGAGTATTACGAACTCGCTCTTTTCCAAACAGATCTACAAATCCTTCAGTAATTTTAAAAACGCCTCCATATTCAGCCACATCTTGCCCCATGATAACCAAGTTGTCATGACGTTGCATAGACTGTTTTAATCCTTGTGAAATAGCATCTATTAAGCGTATGTTTTCCTTTTCGGAGTTTTCTTTAACTTCTTGATATTGAAACTCTTTATAGACGTCGTTTAATTCATTTGTTTCAGATGATTCTATTGCAGGCTCATCAAAAGCAATTTCAAGATTATCATCAATTTCACTTCTAAACTCATGTTTATAAGCTTCGATTAATTCTTCAGTGAGAACACCTTCAGAAAGCAAGTAATTTTCGTAGTTTGTCAAAGGATCTTTCAGTCCCCACTCATCAATTAATTCGGTTGGAACATACTTTGTGCCACTCGCCTCCTCATGACCACGCATTCTAAAAGTTTTAAATTCTAAAAGCACTGGTCTAGGGTTTTCGCGCATACTATCAGTAATGTCCTTAAGTTTTGTATAAACTTCAAGGATATTATTACCTTCAATTAAGTGAGCTTCCATACCATAGCCTTTGCCACGATCGATAAGGTGCTCACAGTTATATTGTTCATTGGTAGGAGTTGATAGTCCATAGCCGTTATTCTCGATACAGAAAAGTACCGGAAGTTGCCAAACTGAAGCCACATTAAGCGCTTCGTGAATATCACCTTCGCTTGTTCCTCCTTCACCAGTGAAAACAGCACATATCTTGTTGTTATTCTTTAGTTTATTAGCTAAAGCAATACCATCGGCCACTCCAAATTGAGGTCCGAGATGGGATATCATCCCTACTATATTGTATTCTTGAGTTCCGAAATGGAAGCTTCTATCACGCCCTTTGGTAAAACCATTTGCTTTACCTTGCCATTGAGAAAAAAGGCGATGCAACGGAATATTTCGCATTGTAAACACACTGAGGTTTCTGTGCATTGGCAGAATGTACTCATCGTTATCTAATACCGAAGTAACTCCCACAGAAATTGCTTCTTGCCCAATACCGCTAAACCATTTGGAGATTTTACCTTGCCGAAGCAAGATTAGCATTTTCTCCTCTATCATGCGCGGTTTCAGCATTCCGCGGTAAAGCATTTTTAAAGTTTCATTATCAAGATTTTCTCTGTCGTATTTGAAGAAAATATCTGTTGATGTTTCAGGTTCCATGTATAATATTTTGAATTTCAAAAATAGCAAATTATAAAGCCCTTTGCAGATATTCAGTTTTATTTTTTCAGTAGCACGGAAACATTTGAATTTGATATATTTGTAAATATTAAAAAATTTTTATCATGAATAATATCCCAAGTGTAGATTTAGCAGACTTCCTTTCTGATGATCCAAAAAGGAAACAGAAATTTGTCGATGAGATTGGTGCCGCCTATGAAGAAATAGGGTTTGTTTCTCTTAAAAATCACTTTCTCGACGATCAATTAGTTGATGATTTATATAAAGAAATCAAAGATTTCTTCGCGCTTCCAGTAGAAGTGAAAAAGAAATATGAAATAGAAGGTCTTGGAGGTCAACGTGGTTATGTTTCATTTGGAAAAGAACACGCCAAAGGAAAAAAGGAAGGTGACTTAAAAGAGTTTTGGCACTTCGGACAAGAACCAGCAGCAGATGCAAATCTAACTGAAGAATATCCAGATAACGTTCAAGTATCTGAACTTAAAAACTTCAACAAGACAGGTATGGAAGCCTATAGAATGCTTGAAAAAACAGGTGTTTATGTGCTTAGAGCTCTTGCTTTATATATTGGTTTAGATGAGTTTTATTTCGATCATTGGGCAAATAACGGGAATAGTATTTTACGACCAATTCACTACCCTCCTATTACAGAGGAACCTAAAGGTGCCGTTCGTGCAGGAGCACATGGAGATATTAATCTAATAACTCTACTTATGGGAGCTTCGGCGGGTGGACTACAGGTTTTAAGAAATGACGGTGAGTGGATTGATGCAATTCCAGCTGAAGACGAATTAGTTATCAATGTGGGAGATATGCTAGAGCGACATACCAACAACAAGCTTCGATCAACAATACATAGAGTTATAAACCCACCTAAAGAACAATGGGACACTCCTCGTTATTCTATTCCGTTTTTTATGCATCCACGCAGCGATATGAAGTTAAACTGCTTGCCAGAATGTATAACTGACGAAAATCCAAAAGCTTATCCTGATATTACTGCTGGAGAGTTTTTAAATCAACGTTTAGTAGAAATAGGCTTGATTAAGAAATAATCAAACCAGAATCCTAATAAAATCCACAATATAGAATTTTGAGCACTTTAGAAGATCAGTTAAAAAACTTGTTTCCAGATCACACACCTGAACCTCTAGACGAACAAGAGACAGTTGAGCCTAATGTTTGGCTTCAAGACGATCCGCTTATTTGTAAATATGAAAAAAGGAAGGGAAAGCCTATAACAATTATTGAAGGCTATACAGGTGCTCAGGAGGATTTTAAAATTTTGGCTAGAGAAATAAAACAGCTTTTAGGAGTTGGCGGGAGTTTTAAAAATGAACAAATAATTATTCAAGGAGATTACCGAGATAAAATTATGGAGTTCCTAAAAGAAAAAGGTTTTGGCGTTAAACGAGTAGGTGGTTGATTTAACCCCTACTCAATAACCCAAAAGAACACTAATTATTTA
>DATGMT010000099.1:0-10107 GCA_035307265.1 Aequorivita sp. | reverse complement strand
GAGAATTGGAACGACATTCCACTATTGCCACTAAAGTGGTCAAAAAAATGGAAGAGGATGAAAA
Organism: Aequorivita sp.; assembly: GCA_035307265.1. Classification (GTDB taxonomy): domain Bacteria; phylum Bacteroidota; class Bacteroidia; order Flavobacteriales; family Flavobacteriaceae; genus Aequorivita. The sequence goes on along the minus strand of DATGMT010000099.1, from coordinate 10,043 downwards.
AGCACAGAAGTTTCGAGATTACTTTGAGTGGAATGAAGCCCTAAACCGAATTCCTTCACACAGACTATTGGCTATACTTCGTGCTACTTCTGAAGGATTTATCCGTCATAAAATAGAAGTGGATGATGAGAAAACGATAGCTAGAATTGAAGATAGAATTGTGAAATCAAATGATGCAGCTTCAGAGCAAATCAAACTAGCAATTGAAGATAGCTACAAGCGGTTGTTGTTTCCTGCACTTTCTAATGAAGCGCTTTCATCAGCAAAGGAAAAAGCAGATGAAACCGCTATTAACGTGTTTACCAAAAACCTAAAACAACTATTGCTAGGTTCTCCTTTGGGCGAAAAACGTGTGTTAGCTATTGATCCTGGTTTTAGAACAGGTTGTAAAGTGGTTTGTCTCGATGCACAAGGCGGACTGCTTCATAATGAGACCATTTTTCCACACCCTCCAAAAAATGACACCATAGGAGCAATGCGAAAAATCAGTTCGCTTGCCGACGCATATAAAATTGACGCCATAGCCATTGGAAATGGAACTGCTTCAAGAGAAACAGAACAATTTGTAAAAAAAGTTCATTTCAAAAATCCAATCCAAGTTTATGTGGTGAGTGAGGCGGGGGCTTCAATTTATTCTGCTTCAAAAATAGCTAGAGAAGAATTTCCAAATTATGATGTAACTGTTCGTGGTGCAGTTTCCATCGGACGTCGTTTGCAGGATCCATTATCTGAATTAGTAAAAATTGATGCTAAATCTATTGGTGTTGGTCAATATCAACACGATGTGGATCAAACAAAACTTCAAAAATCTTTGGATGCCACGGTTGAACTTTGTGTAAACGCAGTTGGAACCAATATAAATACGGCTAGTGTTCCTTTGTTGAGTTACGTTTCGGGAATCGGGCCGAAGCTAGCAGAGAATATTGTGAAATATCGAGAGGAAAATGGTGCGTTTTCATCTCGTTCAGATATCAAAAAAGTTCCGCGCTTGGGTGAAAAAGCATTTGAACAAGCGGCTGGATTCCTCCGTGTTAGAAATGGAAAAAATCCTCTTGATGATTCGTCTGTCCATCCTGAAAGTTATTCGGTAGTTTCAAAAATGGCAAAGGATGAAGGATTGGAAATTACCGACTTGATTGGAAATAAATCACTTCTTCAGAAAATCAAACTGGAGAAATACGTCACGGATAAAACAGGGCTTCCTACTTTAAAAGATATTATTGAGGAACTCGAAAAACCAGGCCTAGACATTCGTGAAGAAGCTAAGGTTTTTACGTTTAATCAAAATATTAAATCTATTACAGATCTTCGTGAAGGGCAATTGCTTCCGGGTATTGTCAATAATATTACCAATTTTGGGTGTTTCGTGGATATTGGAATTAAAGAAAGTGGCTTGATTCACGTTTCTAATCTTTCAGATTCTTTTGTGAAAGATGTAAATGAACATGTTCACCTACATCAACAAATTGTTGTGAAAGTCTTAGACGTAGATGTAGATCGAAAACGGATACAGTTGAAGTTGCATAAACTAAATTAAAACTACGCAGAAGTTATCAGGATATAATTTCTTAAATTCATTGAAGGAATACAAATAACGCTGATGCTGTGAATAAGCACAGGTAAACATTCGTGGAAATCCGTTTAATCAGCATTCAATTGGATTGAACACGAATGACGCTGATGCTACAGATAAACACAGATAAAAATCCTCAAGGCTTATTATCAAGTTTACAATACGCTTGGATATGGTTTTTTGGAACAGGTGTATGAGAGGTCGATGTATATAGAATTAAGGAGGATGGGATGTTTTGTAGAAAGGCAAAAACGAATTCAGGTATATTATAAAACAGAAGAAGTAGGATATTATTTTGCTGATTTAATTGTAGATGGATGTGTGATTTTAGAAATAAAAGCAACTGAAGCCCTTCATGAACAACATGAATATCAATTGATAAATTATTTAAAAGCAACAGAAATAGAAGTTGGACTACTCCTCAATTTTGGAAAGCAACCTGAATTCCGAAGAAAAGTTTTTAGTAATAAACGATAGAACACGAATAACGCTGATGCTGCAGATAATCACAGATAAAAATCCGTTAAATCCGCGTCATCCGCGTTCCATTCCACAATCAAAATCAAAAGTTAATTGTTCCAATTTGTGAGGCTTTATAAAGTATTTTTGCCGACTTTAATAAACCTTCATTTTACTGCTATGACAAAGCCAAGAATCGCCCTTGTCATTGGAATTATATGTATTTCCATATTTCCTATCTTGGTGAAGCTAAAACTCGCTCCACCCATAGTTTCTGCGTTTTACCGAATGGCAATTGCAGCAACAGTTCTTGTGCCGTTTGCATTGATATCGGGAAAGTATAGAATCCCCTCTTTAAAAATGTTCTGGTTAACTGTAATATGTGGTGGACTGTTCGCTTTAGATGTTACTGTGTGGAATATAGCTATTCAAGAATCTACTGCAACTCAGGCAACTTTGCTCACCAATCTCTCTCCAGTTTGGGTAGGAATCGGTGCTTTTTTCTTTTTGAAAAATAAACCAACTACCAATTTCTGGATAGGAACTGTTGTTGCAATTTTTGGGATGATAACCTTGGTTGGATTCCACTTCTTTTTAAACCTAGATTTTAATCTCGCATTTATATTCGCAATTCTATCAGGAATATTCTATGCTATTTATATGTTGGTAAGTAAGTATGTGCTTTATGAAGTTGAGGTGATTCCGTTTATAACAATGAGTACCTTAACCTCTGCAATATTTCTTGCCATCCTTAGCTATGCCAACAACGAACCATTTATAGGATACAGTAATGCTGGGTGGCTTGTGTTTCTTGTTCAAGGAATTGTCTGTCAGCTAGTGGCTTGGTTAATGCTTGGTTACGCCACCAAACACATGCGTGCCACAAGGGTGTCTGTGAGTTTATTAGGGCAAGCAGTGCTTACTACTCTGCTGGCATGGATGTTTATAGACGAAGAAGTGACATTCCAAATGCTGATAGGTGGAGTGATTCTACTATTCGGAATATGGATTACTTTCTATGAAAAACAGATTTATTTCTTCAGAAAACAGAAGAGATTGTAGAAGGATTCAGAAAGAATATTTAAATCTTTTTTAAGTCCATAGATAGTCCATAGATAGTCCATGGATAGTCCATGGATAGTCCATTAAAAGAGTACCTTCAAAAATTAAAAATCAAAGGTCTTTAAGTTGAAAAAATAGCTGATTTATAGAAGCAGTTTATAAAGAGTCTTTCCGCAAATTAAAAGAATAATTATATCTTCAACTTTATCAAATCAACTTCGTTGAAATAATCTTCACAGGACAAGCTTTCGCTGCTTGCTCACAAACATCTAATTGTAAATCATCTGTTAGTCTAAGTGTGGAAAAACCTCTTTTATCTTCGGAATGTAATAACACGCTTTTTCCATCTTTTTTTGACATTCTAAAGTGTCTAGGAGCTACCTCTACACAATAGTTGCAGCCAATGCATTTATTCCTTTGAAGTGTTACTACTACCATATTTAGGATGCTACAATTTTGTACAGTTTGTCCGCTTTTCTAATTCTAAAAGGAAGCCGGATGGTACAGGAATCGCCTTTTTTTGCCGTGGATTTATCTAAGTCATTGACTAACATTTCTGAAAGTTTGAGTTCTTGAGCACCAGTAGTAGGGCCAGTTACGAGTATCTTGTCGCCTATACTTAAATCAAAAGCTTCAATTTTAAACTGCCCAATCTTTGACTTGGGAAAATAATGTTCCCCTTTTCCAATATAAACTTTCTTTTGTGTAGACTTTGAACCATCTACATCAGACCATTCTCCCAATTTCTGACCTAGATAGTAGCCGCTCCAAAATCCTCGATTGTATACTTTTGAAAGCTCTGTCATCCAAACTTCTATTTTATTAGGAAAATATGTTCCTTCATAATACGCATCTATTGCTTCGCGATATACTTTTGTCACTTTTGCTACATATTCAGGAGCGCGACCCCGTCCTTCAAGTTTTAACACTTTTACGCCAGTTTCAATAACCTGATCCAAAAAGTCAACCGTACATAGATCTTTGGGTGACATCATATACTCGTTGTCTAACACAATCTCAAATCCCGTTTCTTGATCAATTACAGTATATTTTTTTCTGCAATTTTGTTTACAAGCACCTCGATTTGCAGATGAGTTATGAGAATGAAGACTTAAGTAACATTTTCCTGATACTGCCATACACAGTGCACCATGACCAAAGATTTCTACCTCTACCAAATTACCTGAAGGACCTTTTACTTGTTCCTTTTCTATTTGATCGACAATCTTTTTTATTTGCCCCAAACTTAATTCGCGGCTCATCACCATGGTATCAGCAAATAACGAATAGAATTTTACAGTTTCAATATTGGTTACATTGATTTGTGTTGAAATATGAATCTCCATCCCAATCTGCCTGGCATAAGCGATTACTGCTTGATCCATCGCTATTACAGCTGTCAATTTTGCTTCCTTGGCTGCATCCAATAAGGTTTTTATGAGTGATAAATCATGATCGTAAATGATAGTGTTAAGGGTGAGATATGTCCTTACGCTTTTTTCGTCGCAACGTCGTGCTATTTCGGGAAGGTCGTCCAAAGTAAAGTTGATACTCGCTCTTGCCCGCATATTCAGTTGTTCAACACCGAAGTAAATAGAGTCTGCTCCATTGTCCAAAGCAGCTTGTAATGATTCGAAATTTCCGGCCGGAGCCATCAATTCAATTTTTCCTGAAGGCGTCATTCTTGAAAATGTTTAAAAAAATGAAAACAAAATTGAGCCTTGTTTTCTTTTTAAAATATGATATTTGTTAGCTTTTGTATTTAATTTTCTTGTGCTCAAAATAGCTTTTCATCCAGTTTATAAATATGCATTGCCCAAAGGTCATCGTTTTCCGATGGAAAAATATGAACTGTTGCCTCAACAATTACTATACGAAGGTACATGTGAACCTGAAAACTTCTTTCAACCAGGAAGGCCTCACAAAGAAGATGTTTTAGAAGTACACACCAAGGAATACTTTGAGAGTCTAACAAATTTAACCATAGATAGGCGCGCTGCACGAAAAATTGGATTCCCTTTGTCTGAAGCACTTATCGAACGTGAACTCCACATTGTTCAAGGAACTATTGAAAGTAGTGAATTCGCTTTGAAAAACGGAGTATCCATGAATATTGCGGGTGGAACGCATCACGCATTTACAGATAGAGGAGAAGGGTTTTGCATGTTAAATGATCAGGCTATTGCAGCAAAGTACTTACTGAAAAACTACTCGAAAATTAATAAGATATTAATCGTTGATTTAGACGTTCATCAAGGAAACGGAACTGCCGAAATTTTTCAGAACAACGATTCTGTTTTCACTTTTTCTATGCATGGTGCAGGGAACTATCCTTTTAAAAAAGAAGTAAGTGATTTGGATATCGCGATTCCAGATGGAAGTGAAGACGAAGCCTATCTTCAAAAATTAAAAGAAAAATTACCTCAGCTAGTCAAAGAGCAAAACCCCGATTTTATTTTTTATTTGAGTGGTGTTGATATTCTAGAAACTGATAAACTCGGAAGATTAAACTGCACTGTTGAAGGTTGTAAAGAACGCGACCGATATGTCTTGCAAATGTGTAAAGACCTAAACATTCCTGTGCATGTAAGTATGGGTGGCGGATACTCACCAGAGATTAAAACTATTATTGATGCGCACGCGAATACTTTTAGAGTGGCGCAGGAGGTTTATTTTTAATGCAAAAACTTTATAAATACAGTCCCATTTTTATTTTCCAATAAGGCATTTTTTCCTCAAAATATTCAAAATATGGTTTTAGAGTATCAGGGTTTTCAAGTGCTTCCTTCGCCTTTTTGATTTTCTGAATTTCTTCGGAAGAAATAAATTGTTTTAAGTCGATCTCTGTTCCAGTTTCGTGCATTTTGATAAAATGTCCGTAAACTGTGTCTTCCGACAGTCCGCGTTGGCTAGCAATTTCAGCAGGCGAAAGATTTTCTTCTGCAAACATTTTATAGCTGCGTTCGTGAGTAGGCACATTACTTTCCAAGCTGTCTAGATGCCGATTAATAACTTTTAAGAAATCGTCTGCATACATTTCAAGTTTCTTTTCGCCAACCCCTAAAACCTTGGCAAATTCATCATGGGTTCGAGGCTTTTTGACTTCCATATCTTCAAGTGAAGCATCGCTAAAAACTATATAAGCGGGCATTTGTAATTCGTTTGCAAGTTTTAAGCGAAGAGCTTTTAATTTTTCAAAAAGATCGGCACGTTTGCGCGGGGCCTTTTCGAGTTTCACATTCTCCACCTCTTGAATGATGTTTGCCAATTGAACTTTCCTCCCTTCGAAGAGTACCTTTTGTGCAAGAGGAGTGAGTAATAACCGACCATTTTCATGGAAATAAATTTGTAAAACACCTTGATTTAAAAGTTGAATAACATACTGTTGTAAATCTCGCCAAGCAATATCCTTCGCTGTACCAAATGTCTTAATGTTTTGATATCCCTTTTCGAAAACTTGTGCATTTTTAGCGCCTCGAAGTACGTCTAAAACCATTCCCAAAGGCTCTTGTTCTTTTAATCGAGTCACAGCAGAGCACACTTTCTGTGCGATAAGCGTACCGTCAAAATATTTTGGTGGTGTTTTGCAGATATCACAATTTCCACAATCATCACTTATATGTTCTCCGAAATAACCAAGCAATGCTTTTCTTCTACAGCTCAAAGCTTCTGCAAATTGCTGCATTCGTTCCAGCTTCGCTAATTGATATTCTTCAGTTTCAGTGCCTTCTGCGAATTTCCTAAGCATAATTACATCTGCAAAGCTGTAAAAAAGAATAGTGTGGGATGCTAATCCATCCCTTCCACTACGGCCAATTTCTTGATAATAACCCTCGATGTTTTTTGGCATATTGTAGTGAATCACCCAACGCACATTGCTTTTGTCAATTCCCATTCCAAAAGCAATAGTTGCTACTATAATCGGCGTTCGATCATTAACAAAATTATCCTGTATAGCATTTCTCTCTTCCGAAGTAAGTCCCGCATGATAAGCTTCTGCTTTATATCCCTTGGAGTTTAAGGTGGCGGCAAGTTTCTCAGTGCTTTTCCTGCTTAAGCAATAGATAATTCCACTTTGAAGTCCACGCTTTGAAAGGAAATTAAAAATTTGTTTGTTTCGGTTTTGTCCTGGGCGAACGTCTATATAAAGATTTGGGCGGTCAAAAGATGCTATAAAAGTTTTTGCATTAGGAATAGCAAGTTGGTTTGCAATGTCTTCACGAGTGGGACGATCTGCAGTTGCTGTCAATGCAATTAATGGAACGTTTGGGAACTGCTCCTTTAAACTTCTAAGCTGTGTGTAGGCCGGACGGAAATCGTGACCCCAACTTGATATACAATGTGCCTCATCTACTGCAATAAGACTGATTTCAATGGAGCTTAAAATATAATTCAACAGTGGAAGACTTTCGGGAGCTACATATAAGAGCTTTAGTTTCCCATTCTTAAGGTTATTTATTACTTCCTGTTGCTCTTCGTAAACTTGAGAGCTATTATAGAATGAAGCCGCTATTCCATTGGCTTTTAAAGAGTCAACTTGATCTTTCATCAATGCAATTAGTGGAGAGATTACAATTGCAGTTCCTTCCAATGCTATAGCAGGCAATTGGAAACACAAAGATTTTCCACCACCTGTGGGCATAATAGCAATGGTGTCATTATGATCTAAAACGTTATTAATAATTTCCTCTTGATTATCAAGGAAATGGTCATAACCAAAATAGGTTTTTAATAGCGATTTTATTTGTGGCGGGTGAGTTTGGGTTGTGGATTCCATATTGGTAAAATTAAGGATAATTGTTGCTATTGTATCGGCCCTTCGATACGATTTCGACCAAAAATGCTCTTAATGCATTTTTATTCAAAATCACTCAGGGACCTTTGTTTAGTTTTTCATATATAATTCTTAACCTCGGCTCCGATCGGGGACCAAGTTATTTTATATCAAATATTCCTTCGCTCATAAATGGAATTGGGTTCTTAAGAAAAGGTTATAAAGGAGGAATCATAGAACTCATTTCTCTTTGTTCGAAGAATGAGTATCGTTTTGATAAATGGATAAGTTATGCAGTTCCCTATAATTTTTCAATATTAGAGCTTCTTTCTTTTTACGACTCCATTTCTGCACTTGTTTTTCGCGCTTAAATGCTAAATCAATTCTTGGATATTCTTGATATTAAAAAAGTGACACCGGTAGTCTTTTGGCAGTATAGTTTGCGCTCTAGACCGGCTTGATGCTCAATAAATCTCTGTTCTAGCCTTATAGTACTTCCCGTATAATAGGTGTCACCTCGGTATTGCAGTATGTACAAGTATCCAATAGGTATGTTTAAAAATATTAAATTAAGAGAAAAGCCCTCGACCTTAGTCGGTGTCCGAGCGGAGCCGAGGACCCATCTGTTATTTACCCAACATCAACAACTCATTACAAAACACCTCAGTGATATAGTGCTTTTTGCCTTCTTTGTCTTCCCAAGATCGGTTGGTTAATTTGCCTTCGATAGCGATTTCCTGGCCTTTGGTTACATAGCTCTCTACTACCTTAACCAACCCTCCATTGACCACTACATTGTGCCAGTAGGTGCGTTCTACTTTTTTACCTTCTTTGTCTTTGTAACTATCATCTGTAGCCATTGAAAATTTGGCGATTTTGTTGCCGTTGGCAAAAGTTACGATTTCTGGGTCTTGACCCAATCTCCCAATCAACTGTACTTTGTTTCTAAGTGCGTTCATGATTTCTAAAATTTAAGATTAAACAATTGATACTATCGAAATTTATTTGATTCGACAGGACAAACATAAAACAGCTTCCAAATGATAATCGGTTGATAATCATTTACTTTCATTTGTATTCGTTTGTAACCGCTTGAAAACAGATAGAGGCTTATCAATAGTAGAGATAGTCAATAATTGATCGTTTTGAACTTTCCTTATCTATCTTATAATTTATTCGAATAATTTCTTGAATCGACTAGAATTAGTAACTTCACTTTTGCTTTTATACATCTTTGTTAGCGGCAAGCAAATATAGACATCATGAAACTGACAAAGATTACAGACATAGGCGGCACAGGAAACTTTGACGTTGGACAAAGAGAAATTTTAATTTGCAGTTGGAATAACGGAGCTAATCCAGATTTCTATGCCTTTGACAATTCTAAAACGGTAAGACAAGTTGACGAAGAATATTTTGCAAAAGCAATTGTTGGGGAAACCTATAAAAAAATAGAACAAGTCCTGCCTGACAAAGTCCATCATTACAGAATTACAAAAAGCAAAAATGGAGACATTTATTTTTGCACATATCAAGAAGGGACAATTTATGGTTTTGACAGTTTAGGAAATTCAATATTGAATTGGAATATAGATGTTGGAGAAGGGCATCCCATCTATGACATAAAATTTCAAGAACCTCACTTTTTATGGCTTGCTTTTCCGACAGGACAAACTGTTGCGAAAGTGAACTTAACCGACAAAAAAGAAGTGTATAAAATTGGCGAATATAGTTGGGACGACAATTGTGAGCCATTGAGTTATCCTGAGAGCGTTTTTATTAAGGACAATAATTTGTTCATACCAAATATGGGAAACAACAAACTCTTTAAAGTTAACACACAGACAAAAAAGATGGATTTAAAAATGACCTTTCAAGAAAAACTATGGCAGTATGAAGAAACTCCGATTGGAATTTTTATAGTAACAGACACAGGAATATATGAACTTGAAAACGACACAAATTAAATTGCCAGCCGCTAACAGGCGTTTGGCAAAAAAGCGGGTTCAGTGGTTAATTGAAGCTTTGTGCTTCGTATCAAGTTCAGTGCTGACAGACAGTTTAGTGCTTCGAAATCCGCTTCTTCGCCAAACGCCAAACCGTTGTAGGCAAGCCAGACGAACAGAGTAGATGAAGATTATTGATAGAAATGTATTTTTATTTTTTTGCCAACGC
>DATGMT010000098.1:0-20649 GCA_035307265.1 Aequorivita sp. | reverse complement strand
ACTTGAATATTCCCACGAATAATGTCCTTCAAATTTAGAAATTCACTTGCAGGAGTTTTAAAACGGATGACATATTCATCATTATTATCTAGTCTGCGTTGGGTTTCTTCGGCAGAAAGACTCAATGAGTTATTTAGTTTTAATCGGTTGTGCCAATTATAGATAAATGTTTTTCCATTGGCTTCATGATCTTTTCTGTGGTTGTCTAATTCTTCAGAAGTATCAAAAGCATAGTACGCATTTCCAGAATTAATTAAATCCATAGCGTATTGCTTATAGATTTCTTTTCGTTCGCTTTGTCTATACGGACCACAATCACCTTCCTTTCCTGGTCCTTCGTTAAAAGGGATGTTTAACCATTCTAAGGATTCCATGATATATTCCTCAGCACCTTCAACAAAACGGTTTTGATCTGTATCTTCAATTCGTAACAGAAAATCGCCTTTGTGTTTTTTCGCAAATAAATAATTGTATAATGCAGTACGAACTCCTCCTATATGCAACGGGCCGGTTGGGCTGGGTGCAAATCTTACCCTAACTTTTTCTGTCATTTTTGTGTATCTTTTAATGAATTGGCAAAGGTACAATTCTAGCATCGTATATTAAAGCTTCAGATATCACTGATTTATAGATTTTGGAGTAATATTTGTAATGTGATAAGAACAAATTATTATTGTATTTTAGGATTCCTTTTGAGTTGCCAATTTTTCAAAGGTGTTTTTGTTCATTCGAAGCACTTAAAAACTAAATAGTATAATCCAAGAAGATACATCAGTATCATAATCTATGAGCACTTTTAAAATTATTCAGCAAAAGCTGGAAACTTTTATTACCAAATACTATACTAATGAGCTAATTAGGGGAGCGCTTCTATTCTTAGCTATTGGTCTGCTGTATTTTTTAATAACCCTGCTTGTAGAATACTACTTTTGGCTTAGCTCCACGTGGAGAGCCATTTTGTTTTGGAGTTTTGTTGTTATTGAATTATCACTGTTTGCTCGATTTATCATTTTTCCGCTGGCCAAATTATTTAAGCTTAGAAAAGGAATTAATTATGAAGAAGCATCTAGAATAATAGGAAACCATTTCCCTGAAGTTAACGACAAACTCCTAAATGTTATTCAGCTTAATAGAAATAAACACGAAAGCGAGTTATTAGCTGCAAGTATTGACCAAAAGGCTCAAGAGCTTCAACCCATCCAGTTTCAAGGTGCAATTAATTTCAAGAAAAACTTTAAATATTTAAAGTACGTTGCTATTCCTTTATTCATTTTCGTGCTTTTTGGAAGTTTAGGTGGACTAGAAATGTTTTCAAGTAGTTATACTCGTGTAGTTAATTACGATGTTGCCTATGAGCCTCCAGCGCCTTTTACTTTTGTTATTCTTAACGAACAACTCAACGCAATAGAAAATAAGCCTTTTACTTTAAAAGTAAGGACAGATGGAACTGCTATTCCAGAAAATGCTAGTGTTCTTTATAATGGCGAAGCATACTATATGCAGCGTATTTCACCTGGGCTTTTTGAATATACTTTTCAACAACCTACTGAAAAAATAGGATTTAGCTTACGTGGAAATAAGGTTACCTCACGTCAGTATTCACTTTATGTCTTTCAAACACCATCTTTACTCAATTTTGAACTTGAACTTGACTATCCTGCTCATACAGGAAAGAGTGATGAAACTCTAAAAGGAACCGGAAATGCCACTATACCAGAAGGAACCAAAGTTAAATGGAATGTTTCTGCAAAAAACACGAGTGGAATACTTCTGAAAACACAAGATTCAATTTATTCTTTTAAATCTAAGGATGACCATTTCAATTTTGAAAATCGAATATTCTCAAAACTAGATTACACCATCACCACTTCAAATGAAGCCTTGAAAGACTATGAAAGCCTTTCATATACATTGAACGTTATTAAAGATCAGTATCCCGAAATCGACGTTCAATCTACTCAAGACAGTATAGATTCCCAACGAATTTTATTCCTAGGAAGAGCTTCTGATGATTATGGAATAACCAAACTTCAGATGGTGTATTATCCCGAAAACAACGTAGAAAATGCTAAAGTTGAAAATCTTCCATTAGGCAGTACTAATTTTGAGCAATTTACCTTCGAGTTTCCTGGTGCTTTAGAGCTGCAAGACGGTGCCTCATATGAATACTACTTTGAAGTTTTTGACAATGATGCTCTACACAATTATAAATCATCAAAATCTGGTGTTTATTCTTACCGTAAGTTAACAAAAGACGAAATAGAAGACCAACAACTCGAAAATCAGCAAAAAGCCATTAGAGGGTTAGATAAATCTTTAGATGAAATGCGTTATCGAAAAGAGATTCTGGATGAACTTTCTCGCACTCAAAAAGAAAAATCTGAATTAAACTATAACGATAGAAAAAAGTTAGAAGAATTTCTTAATCGTCAAAAACAGCAAGAGGAGATGATGAAGAATTTCTCAGAACAACTTAAAGAAGATCTCGAGAATTTCCAGCCAGATAACAAAGAAAACGATCCGTTTAAAGAACAGTTGCAAGAACGTTTAAAAGAGAACGAGGAACGTTTAAAAGAGAATGAGAAACTACTTGAAGAATTACAAAAACTTCAAGAGAAAATTCAAAAAGAAGATCTTACTGAAAAACTTGAAAAGCTCGCAAAACAAAATAAAAATCAAGAAAAGAACCTTGAGCAACTTCTTGAATTAACTAAGCGATATTATGTTGAAAAGAAAGCTGAAAAAATTGCCGAAGACCTAACCAAGCTAGGTGAAAAACAGGAAAAACTTGCCGATAAATCTGAAGAAGAAAACACCAAAGAAGCTCAAGAAGAATTAAACAAAGCTTTTGAAGATTTAAAAGAGCAGATGGAAGAACTCAGGAAAGAAAATGAAGAGCTTAAGAAGCCTATGGATATCCCATCTGATGAATCAACCGAATCTGAAATTGATGAAGAACAACAGGAAGCTACCGACAAACTTGAGAAACAAAAACCTCAAGATGCCATTAAAAATCAAAAGAATGCAGGTGAGAAGATGAAGCAAATGGGTAAAAAGATGCAACAACAGATGAAGTCTGGACAAATGGATACTATAGAAGAAGATGTAAAAATGTTGCGTCAAATTTTAGCTAACCTTGTGGTTTTCTCCTTTCAGCAAGAAGATTTGATGGCTGATTTCAAAGAAATTAAATATGGAAATCCAGTTTTCGGTAAAAAGTTGAATATACAAAATGAACTTAAACTAAACTTTGAACATATAGATGATAGTTTGTTCTCTTTAGCCCTTCGTCAACCTATGATTGGCGATAAAATAAATTCTACTTTAACCGATATTCAGTATAATATTGAAAAATCATTAGATCGTTTAGCTCAAAATCAATTGCCTCAAGGTATTGGTAATCAACAATATACAATGAAAGGTGCTAACGATTTAGCAGTGTTGTTAGAAGGGCTTCTGAGTAATATGCAAATGCAAATATCTATGGGTGCAGGTTCTAGTTCTGGTGAAGGAATGCCAAGCCCTGGAGAAGGAGAAGGTGGGAAAGGTTTTCAACTTCCAGATATAATAGAAAAACAAAAAAGTCTCTCAGACCAAATGAAAGATGGAATCGAGAAGGGTGAAAGTGGTGAAGATGGAGAAGAAGGTCAACAGGGAGGTCAAGAAGGTCAAGGAGAAGGTGAGGGAGAAGCCCAGGAAGGTGAAAACGCAAGTAAAAGTGGTGATAGCCAAGGCGGAGGTCAAGGTAATCAACAAGGTTATAGTGAAAGTTTAAGTGGTGAGCTTTACGAAATATTTAAACAACAACAACAGCTTCGTCAAGAATTAGAAAATCGTTTGAATCAATTAGGTATTAAAGGTTCTGCTCACAATATTTTAAAACAAATGGAAGATATTGAACATCAACTGCTCGAAAAAGGTTTCAATAAATCTACCTTACAAAAAATGCAAAACTTGCAATACGAATTATTAAAATTAGAAGAAGCTGCACACGAACAGGGTAAGGAGCAAAAGCGTGAAGCCGAAACTAATACTAAAGAGTATAAAAACAATCTTAGATTAACCCCTGAAGAGATAAAAAAATATTTCAATACAATAGAAATTCTAAACCGTGAAGCTTTACCTTTGCGCAACGAATATAAAATCAAGGTTCAAGATTATTTCAAAAATTAGAATGATAGTATTCGATTCACAAATTGATTTTCAGTTAGAAAATGAACAAGACATAAAAACTTGGATTGAATCTATTGTTGTTTCTGAAGGTTTTAAGTTAGGTGATATACTTTATATTTTCTGCGATGATGATTTTTTACACGATATAAATGTCAAGTTTTTAAATCATGATACGCTTACTGATATAATTACTTTCGATTATAATTTAGGAAAACAAATTAATAGTGAGATCTATATCTCTATTCCTCGTGTTAAAGAAAATGCTCAAAGTTTTAAAACCACATTTGAGAATGAATTGCATCGTGTTATAATACACGGTATACTCCATTTATGTGGATATAAAGATGAAACCGATTCTCAGCAAACAGAAATGAGATTAAAAGAGGATTCAGCACTTAGAAAACTAATCTTATCGACTTAAATTTTCTATATAGATTTGAAAATCTGTTAGTTATCAAATATTTGTTGTAATTTTCAGACTTTTTTAAAACAAAATAACTAATGTTCCACGTGGAACATTTAATTAATAAACTTTTATATGTTTTCAACGGAGTATGATGTAATTGTTGTTGGTGGTGGACATGCTGGCTCAGAAGCTGCGGCTGCTGCAGCCAATTTAGGTTCGAAAACTCTTTTAGTTACTATGAATTTGCAGAATATCGCTCAAATGAGTTGTAATCCTGCAATGGGTGGTATTGCTAAAGGTCAAATAGTTCGTGAAATTGATGCGCTTGGTGGATATAGCGGAATCGTATCTGATAAGTCTGCTATTCAGTTTAAAATGTTGAATAAGTCTAAAGGTCCCGCAATGTGGAGCCCACGAGTTCAAAGTGATCGAATGCGTTTTGCTGAAGAGTGGAGACTCATACTTGAGCAAACTCCTAATCTAGATTTCTATCAAGAAATGATATCTGGATTAATCGTTGAAAATAATGTTATCAAAGGAGTTAAAACTTCAATAGGTCTTGAGATCCGTTCTAAAAGTGTAATCTTAACAAATGGTACTTTCTTAAATGGTTTAATTCATATTGGCGAAAAACAATTTGGTGGAGGTAGAGCTGGTGAAAGAGCATCAACTGGAATTACAAAAGAACTAGTTGATTTAGGTTTTGAAACTGGAAGAATGAAAACAGGTACACCTCCAAGAGTTGATGGTAGATCTTTAGATTTTTCTAAAATGATTGAGCAACCAGGTGATGAGTTTACAGAAAAGTTTTCCTTCTCCGATAAAACAGTTCCTCTTAAGGAGCAACGTTCTTGTCATATGACACACACAAGTGCAGAGGTACATGATTTGCTTCGTGAAGGTTTTGATAGATCTCCTATGTTCAATGGAGCGATACAAAGTCTTGGTCCAAGATATTGTCCTTCTATTGAAGATAAAATTAACCGATTCTCAGATAAGCAAAGTCATCAAATATTCGTTGAGCCTGAAGGATGGAATACTGTAGAGTATTATGTAAATGGGTTTTCAACTTCACTACCTGAAGATATTCAATTTAAAGCGCTACGTCGTGTAGTTGGTTTTGAGAATGTAAAATTCTTTAGACCAGGATACGCTATTGAATACGATTATTTTCCACCCACACAATTGCTTCACACTTTAGAAACCAAATTAGTTTCTGGTCTTTATTTTGCTGGGCAAATTAATGGAACTACAGGTTATGAAGAAGCAGCATCACAAGGAATTATTGCTGGAATAAATGCACATTTAAAAATAAATGAAAAGGATCCTTTCACTTTAAAAAGGAATGAAGCTTATATAGGTGTTCTAATTGATGATTTGATTACAAAAGGAACTGAAGAACCTTATAGAATGTTCACCTCTCGAGCAGAATATAGAACGTTACTTCGTCAGGATAATGCAGATTTTAGATTAACTCCTAAATCTTTTAAAATTGGATTAGCTTCAGAAGATAGAATGAAAAGAATGGAGGAAAAGGAATCTAAGTCAAAAGCATTTGTAAATTTCTTTAAAGAAACAAGTGCATCTACAGAAGAGATAAATCCAATTTTTGAAAAGCGTGGTTCTGCTTTAGTTTCTCAAAGTGATAAGATGTTTAAGTTCTTTTCTCGTCCTAATATCACGATGGATGATATGAGAACTATACCTGTTGTTGATAATTTCATTAAAGATAATGAACTGGATTCTGAAATGATTCAACAAGCAGAAATTCAAGTAAAATATTCTGGATACATTCAAAAGGAAAAGAATAATGCTGATAAATTGAATAGGCTAGAGGGTTTAAAAATTCCTGCTTCGTTTGATTATTCTAAACTTAAATCTCTTTCTTTTGAGGCTAGAGAAAAGCTTTCGAAAATTCGTCCAGCTACTGTATCTCAAGCATCAAGAATAAGTGGTGTTTCTCCAAACGATGTTTCAGTTTTGCTTGTTTATATGGGTCGTTAAAGTGTTTGTTCCACGTGGAACATGAATATTAATTTCCTTTACGTATTTAAAATCTTAAGCTTGAATTCCCCAACAAAATATATTTCAGTAAAAGACTTTCTTGTATCAGGTGAAACTTTTGATCTTGAATATAGCAGCGATTTAGAGCTTCTAAAAACTGTTCCCGCACCACCACAAGAAGAACTTTCTAAGTATTACGAAAGTGATGCTTATATTTCTCATACAGATGATAGGAAAGGTTTAATGCAGAGCCTTTATCAATTAGTCAAAACTTGGTCTCTACGAAAGAAAGTTTCTTTAATTGAAAAACAAAACAGAGGTGTGGGTTCTCTTTTAGATATTGGAGCAGGAACAGGAGATTTTCTAGTTGCAGCAAAAAACAATAATTGGAAAGTATTCGGAATGGAGCCTAATTCTTCCGCTAGAAATTTAGCAAAAGAAAAAGGTTTAATCTTAGAGTCGGATATAAACGCTTTTCAAAATCAAAAATTTGATGTTGTAACTCTTTGGCACGTTCTCGAACATGTTCCAAACCTAGATGAAGTTGTTGATCAATTATCCAATCTAGTAAAAACTGGAGGCACACTAATAATTGCTGTTCCAAACTTTAAAAGTTATGACGCTACCTATTATAAAGAATTTTGGGCAGCATATGACGTTCCAAGACATCTTTGGCATTTCTCTCAAACAAGCATAAAAAAGATATTTAAGTCTGAATTTAGTCTAGAGAAAACTCTCCCTATGGTTTTCGATTCCTATTATGTCAGCTTACTTTCAGAAAAGTATAAAACTGGAAATAAGTTTTCTGTAAAAGCTTTTTGGATAGGATTTAAGTCTAATTGGCTTGCAAGAAAGAATAAAGAGTATTCTTCACTGATCTATTGCTTTCGAAAGGCATAATTATTCGTTTTAAGTCTTATTGTAGGTGTTTGTGGCTTTTGTGATAATCTGAGTCGTGAAAGTTTTAAAAAGCCCTGAAAACCGCTTAAAACAAGTTAAATTTAATCAAAGAATTTTATATCGCTTTATCTTTTAATAAAAAAAGCTTATGCAGATTCTTTTCTGTGAATAAACCGAGTTAGTTGGATTGAAAGATCGGTGAAAATTATTTTTCCATTTCCATTTCTCTCAATGTGATAAAGAGCATTTTCAAGTTCAGTGATAATATCAAAAATGTTGTTTTGATGAACAAATGGAGCGAATTTATCTAAAGAAAACGTTTTATCCTTTGCTTCAAAATAGAGTAACGAGTGCGTTTTATAATTTCTAAGTAGAGCTTGTCTAAATACTTCAATACAATAACTCAAAAATTTCTTTTGTGTTTCTCTTCCATGTCCTGCAAGCTCGTCGCTCCAGTCTAAAAGTGCATTTATAGATTCTTTGTTTCCTTTGGCTCTAAATGCAGTTCGAACCCACGAAATAAACCATGTTTCAAAAACATCATCATCGCCTGTTTCCTCTAGAAGTTGTAATGCTTTGTTATAGTCACCTCTAGCGCGTATTGCAGTTTTTGTAGCGGTCAAATCCGATACTCCTAATCTTTTAATCAGGTTTTCTGCTATATCTGCTTCAGATAATAGAGGAAAAGATAGCTTTTGGCAGCGTGAGCGTATGGTTGTGAGAATTTTATCTTCTCTTTCAGTCAATAGTATTAAAACCGTTTTATCAGAAGGCTCTTCGATTAACTTTAGGATTTTGTTGCCGCACTCCATATTCATGTTTTCGGCCATCCAAATAATCATCACTTTATATCCGCCTTCATAGGCCTTTAAAGAAAGCTTTTTTGAAATTTGTTCAGCTTCATATTTGCTGATATTTCCTTGTTTGTTTTCAATTCCTATGCTTTGTAGCCATTCAAACAATGAGGCATATGGATTTTTAGTAACAAACTCACGCCATACCATTGCAAAATCATCTGAAACAGCATTTTTTTTAACATCACTGTTAGTGTTTACAGGATATACAAAATGAAGGTCAGGATGTTCT
Source organism: Aequorivita sp. (assembly GCA_035307265.1). Lineage (GTDB taxonomy): Bacteria > Bacteroidota > Bacteroidia > Flavobacteriales > Flavobacteriaceae > Aequorivita. The sequence continues at coordinate 12,080 of DATGMT010000098.1, read as the reverse complement.
AATTTCGATACCCTATTTTGACATGAAATATACTCTAAGCTGTCTTTTTCATATTGCATGCACAAAAGCTCAGATGCATACGCTATAGCCATTGGCAATAATCCACTTCCGTTAATTCCACAGAAAAGTTGTGCATGTGGAATCCTCTTATTTTCCACAGATTTAATGAGGTGTGCTTTGATATGTTGATTGCCTATTACTTCTGAAAAATCCATGCGCAAATCTAAACATTTTATAAATTCTTACTGATAATGTTTTGTCTACAAGCAAAAGACCAAAATCCAATTTGAATTTGTGTTTTTCATTACCATCAAAAACTTATATTTGTCTGCTACGGATTGAGTTTAATTAATTCGTATATTATTAAAATATAAAGAGTTTACATTATGAAGACTGTCAACGATATAAATTTCAAGAAAAAAAGAGCGCTTATTCGGGTCGATTTTAACGTGCCGTTAAACGATGAGTTTCAAGTGACAGATGATACAAGAATTAGAGCTTCAGTGCCTACTATTATGAAGATTTTGGAAGATGGAGGAAGCTGTGTTCTGATGTCACACTTAGGAAGACCAAAAAATAGAGAAGAAGAGTTTTCGCTGCGCCATCTTATATCTCCTTTATCTGAAATTCTTGGCGTTAAGGTTAAGTTTATTGAAGATTGTATCGGTGAGTTAACCAAAGAATCTGTTGCCGCTTTAAGAACAGGTGAGATAATTCTTCTTGAAAACTTGAGATACTACAAAGAAGAAACAGCTGGTGATCGCGATTTTGCCGAAAAGCTATCAAAATACGGAGATGTCTATGTTAATGATGCCTTCGGAACTGCTCACCGTGCGCACGCTTCAACAGCTATTATTGCAGACTTTTTCCCTGAAAATAAATGTTCAGGTTTATTATTAGCTTCTGAAATCGAGAATGTAAAAAAAGTTCTTGAATCTAATGAAAAGCCAGTAACAGCAATAATTGGTGGAGCCAAAGTGTCATCAAAAATTACAATAATCGAAAGTATGCTCGATAAGATAGATCAACTTATTATTGGTGGTGGAATGGCTTTTACTTTCATTAAAGCAAAAGGAGGGAAAATAGGAAATTCGCTAGTTGAAGAAGATAAACAAGACTTAGCTTTAGAAATTTTAAAAGTTGCAGAGCAGAAAGGAGTTCAAGTGCATTTACCTGTTGATTCTATTGTAGCTGACACATTCTCAAGTTCAGCAAACACAAGAGTTGAAGCTATTGATACGATTTCTGAAGGGTGGATGGGACTAGATGTTGGGCCAAAAACAAATGAACTTTTCGGTGAAGTAATAGCAAACTCTAGAACCATTTTATGGAACGGTCCTGTTGGTGTTTTTGAAATGGAAAAATTTGCTTCTGGAACAAAAGAATTAGGATTACACATTGCAAAAGCAACTGAAAAAGGTGCCTTCTCTCTAGTGGGTGGAGGTGATTCTGTTTCAGCAGTAAAACAATTTAATTTAACCGATAAGGTTAGTTATGTATCGACTGGTGGTGGAGCAATGTTAGAAATGTTGGAAGGTAAGACGCTTCCTGGTATTAAGGCGTTGTCTTAAAGGATGTTAAACTTCTAAACATTAACGTAAGCGAAAGAATAATTTTCATAAGTTCGCCAAATTATTAAATCTGATACTAAATTTTACTATTAGAACGTTTTAGTTTTAAGTGAGCAAGAATGTTTTTTGCTTATAAATGAAAAAGTTGATATTTTAATTCTCTACCAAACACACAACATACACGAATGAAAATAGCTAAAACACTCACTTTATCTCTACTATTATCTTGTAGTATAGGATTTGCCCAAAAAGGCGAAAACCCTAAAAAAGAACTTCCTACCAAAACCATTAAGGTTGTAGATTCTATTAAGGTTACCAAAATTTCAGACGATTTGCCTTCTACAGTTGTGGCTACTTCATTGAAGGATAGTGTGATAGTAAATCTTCAAGATATTGAGTTGGCTAGAAAAAAAGATAGCCTTTGGCTAAATGAAATGTATAAATCTGATCTTTTTGATGAGATGTACAATAGCATAGCCAATCAAGATTTTTCTGATGTAGAATATAAAGAATTATCAACAGAGGTTCTAAAACAGCGACTAAAAGATTTAAATGCGCGTACTCCATTTAATGTTGAATACAATCCCTCTTTAGAAAGTGTTATTAAACATTACTTGAAAAATAGGAGAGGATCTATAGAGCGAATAATGGGACTTAGTGAATATTATTTCCCAATGTTTGAGGAAGAGCTTGACCGCCATAACCTGCCTTTAGAGCTAAAATACTTAGCAGTTGTAGAGTCTGCGTTAAATCCAAATGCAAAATCAAGAGTTGGTGCAACAGGACTATGGCAATTTATGTTTGCAACAGGAAAAATGTTTGGATTAAACGTTAGCTCCTATGTAGATCAACGATCAGATCCACTTTTGGCTACAGAAGCAGCATGTAAATACTTAAAAAGCCTAAACAATAGCTTTGACGATTGGGATTTAGCATTAGCAGCCTATAACTCTGGACCAGGTAATGTTTCTAAAGCAATTAGACGCTCCGGAGGACAAACAGATTACTGGAAATTAAGAAATTATCTTCCACGTGAAACGGCTGGATATGTTCCTGCTTTCTTAGCCACTATGTATATTTTTGAATATGCATCTGAACATGGATTTACTAAAAAATCTACCCGAATTCCTTATGTAGCAACCGATACAATTAAAGTGAAACAACAAATCACTTTAGATCAGGTTGCTAAAATCACAAGTCTTGAAAAAGAAGAACTCGAGTTTTTGAACCCTCACTACAAATTAGGAATTATTCCTGTAGTAAATGGAGAAGAATATGTTCTTCGTCTTCCAATCACCGCTATTGGAGCTTTTGTTGCCAATGAAGAAGCTATTTATGATTATGTAAGAGAAGAACAAGAAGAATCTAAAGAGTCTGCTCCTGAACTTTATAAGCAGCCTTCTAAAATTCGATATAAGGTTAAAAGAGGGGATTTCTTAGGAAGAATCGCAGAGAGATATGGCGTTGGTGTTAGTCAAATTAAAAATTGGAATGGTTTGCGCAACTCAAATGTTAGAGTTGGTCAGAACCTAATTATTTATCCAAGAAAAAATCCTGATGATATTGCTGTTAATTCATCAAATAGTTCTAACAAGATATACACAGTGCGATCTGGAGATTCACTGTGGAGTATTTCTCAAAAATTTCCTGGAGTATCTGTTCAAAATATCAAAAAATGGAACGATATTAGTGGTACTAACTTGAAACCTGGAACTAAACTTAAAATTTATAAAGGATAGTTCTTTAAACTCCTTTTAAATGAGACCAATTTACGTTGTTATCTTTTCTTTTCTAATTGTATTTACATCATGTAATCAGTCAGGGAAAAGAGACAAAACTCTTGTACCTAGCTCTGTTGGGAATATAAATTCTCTTCAAATTATAATTCCTAATGACCTTTGGAATGGTGAAGTAGGTGAAGCAATCAGGAATAATTTTGCAGCTCCCACCGACGGCCTACCACAAGATGAGCCTTTGTTTTCCATTAATCAAATGACTCCCGAAGTATTTACAGGTTTTGCTAGAACAAACCGAATCTTCATTTATGTAGCTCTAAGCGAAAATGAAAATGTAAAACTTGCCAAAAACGAATATGCAAAACCCCAAATTGGCGCATTTATAAAAGCAACATCTCAAGAAAAACTAATAGAGCTAATTAACCAAAACGCTCCACAAATTATAGATGAATTTCATAAAAGTGAGATTGCAGAACGTCAACGTCGCACTGAAATTTCAATGCGAAATACAGATTCATTAAAAAAAGATATGGGAGTGAGCCTGAAAATTCCATCAGCATATCGACAAGCAAAAGCAAATCCAGATTTTTATTGGTTTAGAAAAGACTTAAAAGATGGAGAGACCAATATAATAATCTATGAAGTGCCTTTAAATATGATAATGAACGATAGCACAGCTGTTAGCGATATTATTAAAATTAGAGACTCCATTGGCAGTCAGCTAATGGTAGTGGAAGATGACGCTCTCTTTATAACCGAAGACGCCTATGCTCCATATTTATTTAAAACCACAATCGATGGTCATTTCGCATACGAAACAAAAGGTACTTGGGAAATCAAAGACGCTTGGATGGGTGGTCCGTTCTTAAACTATGCTGTTAAAGACGAGAAAAATGATCGTTATTTAATTTTGGAAGGATTTACTTATGCTCCAGCTACTAGAAAGCGCGATTTACAATTTGAACTAGAATCTATATTGCTTTCGGCAAAACTGGAATAGAAGTAAAAATGTAGAAATAAAAAAATCCTCGCCAATTGCTATAATTGGCGAGGATTTTCATCTATCAAGAATAAAACTATTCTTTTTCGTCAATTTTTTTATCTGTGCTGTCGTCCTTAGAAGCATCCTTAAATTCTTTAAGCCCACTTCCTAAACCACGCATAAGCTCAGGGATCTTTTTCCCTCCAAACAATAGTAGTACAATTAGTACTACAAGAATAATCTGCCAAGGGCCAACAGCTAATAAAGGAAAACTTAATGCATTCATGGTGTTTTTATTTGATTGTACAAAGGTAACAAGAAATGTTTAGATAAAACGTTTTACCTATAACTTTAGCCTGCGGGCTTTAGAATATTTTATATTTGTAAACAAACTGCCTACTGGTAATGGAAAAAAAAGAAAAACGAGGTAAAAGGATTCGTAAGAAGCTACTACACAAGTACAGGCTTGTAATTCTCAATGAAGAAACCTTTGAAGAACGCTTTTCATTTAAACTAAATCGCCTCAATGTCTTTGTTTTCAGCACCCTGTTTGCACTATTCTTAGTGATTACCACAACAATAATCATCGCTTTTACGCCTTTAAGAGAATATATTCCGGGATATTCGTCTACTAAACTAAAAAGACAAGCTACTCAATTGTCGTACAAAACAGACTCTTTACGAAGAGTACTCGAAGTAAATGAGCAATACCTTAGTTCGATCAAAAAAGTGCTAACAGGCGACGTTAAAACAGTTGAATTCAACAAAGATTCTATTATTGAGGTAGCCAAAACAGATCCTTCTGTTCTAATTCGAACATCAAGAAGCGATTCTTTACTGAGAGACAGAGTTGCAAAAGAAGATAAATACAACCCTTTAATAGGAGCGCAAAATCAACAATACGCATTATTTGCACCAGTAAAAGGAACTATTTCAGAAACTTACGATAGTAAAACGAAACATTATGCTGTGGATATTGTTACAGTGAAAGATGCACCAGTAAAGTCTGTAGCAGACGGAACAGTAATTTTTGCCGAATGGACTGCACAAACAGGCAACGTTATTATCGTTAAACACAACAATAATTTTATATCTGTATATAAGCATAATTCAATGTTGACAAAGGGCCAAGGACAGATGGTGAAAGCAGGAGAAGTAATTGCTACTGTTGGCAGTACGGGTGAGCTCACGACAGGACCTCATCTTCACTTTGAATTATGGAGAGATGGTTTTCCAGTAAACCCTACAAGTTTCATCGATTTTGATTGATAACCTATGTCATTAAAAGCACTCGCATCCAGAATTTTTGCTAAAATAGTTGCATCCCAAACAAAAAAATGGGCAGATCAGCCTGTGCAAACACAACAGAAAGTTTTTAAAAGCCTAATCTCTCAGGCTAAAGAAACTAGCTTTGGAAAAGATCATAACTTCCATAAAATCAACACCTTTGAAGATTTTGCTAATCAAGTTCCCATAAGAGATTACGAAGAGCTTAAACCCTATGTAAACCGGGTTGTTTCAGGTGAAGAAAATATCCTATGGCCTGGAAAACCGCTGTATTTTGCAAAAACCTCAGGCACAACTTCTGGGGCGAAATACATTCCGCTGACTAAAGAATCTATGCCTTACCACATTAAGGCTGCTCGAAACGCCATTCTAAATTATATACATGAAACAGGAAATTCAGATTTTGTAGATGGAAAGATGATATTTCTTCAGGGAAGTCCAGAAATGGAAGAACAAAATGGGATAAAACTGGGTAGATTATCTGGAATAGTAGCTCATTATGTTCCTGCTTACCTTCAAAAAAACAGACTTCCAAGTTTAGAAACAAATTGTATTGACGATTGGGAAACCAAAGTAGATGCAATAGTAGAAGAAACTAAAAATGAAGATATGACTGTTATTAGTGGTATTCCATCGTGGGTTCAAATGTATTTTGAGAAACTATTGGAGAAAACGGGAAAAAAAGTTGGCGATCTATTCCCAAATTTCAGTCTCTTTATTTACGGTGGTGTCAATTTTGAACCTTATCGAGCTAAGTTTGAAAGCTTGATGGGAAGAAAAGTAGACAGCATAGAGCTATTTCCCGCTAGTGAAGGATTCTTCGCATATCAGGATAGTCAAAAAGAGAAAGGAATGCTTCTCCTTTTAAATGCAGGAATCTTTTATGAGTTTATCGAAGCAAATTCTTTTTCAGATAAAAACGCCAAACGACTGACCATTGGAGAAGTTGAAATTGGTGTAAACTACGTAATGATAATTTCTACCAATGCTGGTTTATGGGCGTATAACTTGGGCGATACAGTTCAATTTACTTCTATAAAACCTTATCGCGTAATGGTTTCTGGGCGCATAAAACACTTTACTTCAGCTTTTGGTGAACATGTTATAGGAAAAGAGGTTGAAGAAGCCATGAACAAAGCTATGGCTCAATTTAGTTTTTCAATTTCTGAATTTACTGTAGCACCACAAATTACACCTCAGGAAGGTCTTCCATATCATGAATGGCTCATAGAATTTGAAGAGTATCCTTCCGATATTCAAAAAATAGCCGAATATTTAGATGAAGAAATGCAAAGACAGAATTCCTACTATCAAGATTTAATAGTTGGGAAAGTGCTTCAACCATTAAAAATAACCTCGCTAACCTTAAATGCTTTTCAGAAGTATATGAAATCTGAAGGGAAATTAGGTGGTCAAAACAAAGTACCTCGGCTTTCAAATGATCGTAAAATTGCAGATGCTTTATATAAAGTAGGGCGCCAAAAATAATAGTATATTTGCTTCAATGAATACACTTAAATCACACACTCGGACCCGTGCGCAAGAGAGTACACAAGCTATAGAGCGGTTGTACGTCACTATGCGCCATCTTTTTAACCGTGGGTTTTATAAACCTATGGGAGTTTCGGGCGAATCCTTACGCGAATCGCTATTAACATTACGTCCCGAAATTTATGGATCAATAACTGAAGAAAAAATTGAATTACAGGGATTGCTGTATGTAATGGATCGACTCCCTCATGGAATTGAGGAGTGCCAATACATCAACCTTACCAGTAATGAAGGTTATGAAGATTCACATTTCGAACCTATTATCCCTTTAAAGCGTAGAAGGAATTGTTATCGAATCGATTCAGAGCAGATGAATATTGAAATCACTCGTGGACGATCGGAAATATATGATATCCTAACTCACTTGTCATTCCTTTTTATCGAATCGCATAAAATAATGAAACAAGTCCTTATCAATGAAGAGGGCGATGTAATCCGCGATTGGAAAAAATTGGAACAAACAGTTCTTAAAAAAGGAAAGTTAACCCAAGTAGAAAAGGAAGTAACGCTTACTCACACGGCAAACTTTTTAGGCCGTACTTTCGAAGAGGTTAAAAATGTCTATCCATTTTTTGCAACAGAGCAAAACGAAAACCGATTCTTTAATATTATCTATTTCCTAGGAAAACTAGCTATAGATGAAGTAATTGAAGATCGTAAACGAATAATTACATTTAGTCCAGTTCTGCGTGAACGTTTAGGACACCACATTCATGGTGAAGTATGGGCCTATCGAATTAAGCAAAGTCTTAGCGAACAAGGATTAATAGGACGCCCAATACATATTATTAGCGCAAACATGCACAGTGTTATGAACACTCTTTATGCACAAAAGGCATTGCCCCAAGAATTTGCTAAAAAATCTTCTATGCAAGTCTTTGAATTGCTCAGTAGCCCGACAAGTCAAGCACTTCGAGATAAAGTAATGAAAACCGCAACAGCTGATGGAATGGTGTTTTTAGAAGATATTAGCGGTACAAACATAGACGTCCAGATTATAGATACTTCTAAGATCTCGAATCCTGAATATACAGAGGGAATTAAAGACTTAGAGGATTCTAAAAAGCCAGTGATAGTTGTAATGGATTATGCTTTTGGAGAACAAGCATACGAAACTATGGATGAGCTTCTAAAGCCTTATCGTGATGAAAACGATAAACGAATCCTCCTGAATGTAGGTTCGGTTTCTATTATGGGAAAAGCAGGGATTTTAGAAGGTGGAAAAGGGGATATCATGATTCCTTCAGCTCACGTTTTTGAAGGTACAGCAGATAACTACCCTTTCCATAACCAAATCGATAAATCCTTGTTTAAGGATGATGACGTTAATGTTTATACTGGAACCATGATCTCGGTTCTAGGAACTTCACTTCAAAATAAAGACGTATTGAAGTTTTTCCATAATTCTACATGGAATGTAATTGGATTAGAAATGGAAGGTGCGCACTATCAAAAAGCAATACAAGCAGCATCAAAAATACGTCGAAGTATTAGCCCAAGAGTTAAGGTTAGATATGCGTATTATGCATCAGATAATCCACTTGAAACAGGAAGCACTTTAGCATCGGGCGGATTAGGTACAACAGGAGTAAAACCTACGTATTTAATCACGGAAAAAATGTTAAAACAGATATTAGACACACCTAAAAAATAATTTTGGATAAAGTTAAAGTACTGATTACCGGTGGCGCAGGATTCATTGGCGCCAATTACGTGGAATACACGCTTAAAAACTCAAACGATGAGATTTTCGTTCTGGACAAGCTAACTTATGCCGGAAATTTGAAAAATTTGAGCGCTGTAGAGGATAAAATCACCTTCATAAATGGTGATATTTGCGATGCAGAATTAGTTCAAAATCTTTTCGAAAAACATCAGTTTAAAAAGGTGGTTCATTTCGCTGCAGAGAGCCATGTAGATAATTCTATTTCGGGTCCTTCAGAATTTATTCAAACAAATATTGTGGGTACTTTTAATTTACTTCAAAGCGCCTATAAAACTTGGATGACTGCTCCCAATGAATTTATTGATGGATTTGAAGAGGCACGTTTTCTTCACATATCTACAGATGAGGTGTATGGTACTTTAGGAAAAACAGGTTTGTTTAAAGAAACAACACCTTATGCTCCCAATAGTCCGTATAGTGCATCAAAGGCTTCATCAGACTTTATAGTTCGTAGTTATTTCCATACTTATGGGATGCCAGTTGTAACTACCAATTGCTCCAATAATTACGGTCCTTATCAGCATAAAGAAAAACTGATACCCACAATTATAAGAAAAGCAATTTCTGGCGAACCAATTCCTATTTATGGCGATGGACAAAACGTGAGAGATTGGCTATACGTAACAGACCATTGCAGTGGGATTTTCTTAGCTCTTGAAAAAGGAAAACTAGGAGAGACTTACAATATTGGTGGTCGTAACGAACGTGTAAACCTTTATATCGCCGATGTTATCTGTAGTTTAATGGATGAAATGGTTCCGCAGGAAAAATCGTATAAGGAACAGATTACTTTTGTAAAAGACCGTCCTGGCCATGATTTTCGATATGCCATAGATGCATCAAAAATTGAAAATGAATTAGGATGGAAAGCAAACGAGAATTTTGAAACCGGAATAAGAAAGACAGTTACTTGGTATCTAGAAAATAGAGATAGATTATAATCAAAAATTTAAAGAGATAATGAAAGGTATAATTTTAGCAGGAGGTTCAGGCACAAGATTACATCCACTAACCTTGGCAGTGAGTAAGCAACTAATGCCTGTTTACGACAAGCCAATGATATATTATCCCCTTTCAACCTTAATGCTTGCAGGAATTCGTGAAATTCTAATCATTTCTACACCTCAAGATTTGCCGTTATTTAAACAGCTTTTGGGCGATGGAAAAAAATTAGGATGTAGTTTTCATTACGCCGAACAAGCAAACCCCAATGGACTGGCCGAAGCTTTTATAATAGGAAAAGACTTTATTGGAAAAGATAAAGTGGCTTTAATTTTAGGAGATAATATCTTCTATGGCTCTGGATTAAAGGAACTTTTACAATCAAATAACAATCCGGATGGAGGTGTTATCTATGCGTATCACGTATTAGATCCAGAGCGTTATGGCGTGGTTGAATTTGATAAAGAAGGAAAAGCACTTTCTATAGAGGAAAAACCAACAAAGCCAAAATCAAACTACGCAGTCCCTGGAATTTACTTTTACGATAATTCTGTAGTAGAAATCGCTGCCAATATAAAACCCAGTGCCCGTGGTGAGCTAGAAATCACCGATGTTAATAACGTCTATTTAAAACAAGGAAAACTCAATGTGAGTATACTTGACAAAGGTACTGCTTGGCTCGATACAGGTACTTTTGCTTCGCTAATGCAAGCCGCACAATTTGTGGAGGTTATTGAAGAGCGACAAGGTCTAAAAATTGGAGCGATAGAAGAATCAGCATACGAAATGGGATACATTTCAAAAGAAGAATTAATAGCCTTAGCCGAACCTTTATTGAAAAGCGGCTATGGAAAACACTTACTTCAACTCGATTAGTTTTGGAAATTAAACATACACCATTAAAAGACTGTTTTATATTAAAGCCACGTGTTTTTAAAGATGAACGAGGACTTTTTTATGAAACCTTCAACCAAAAGGTTTTTGAGGCTGTAACAGGCTTAAAAATAGACTTTGTACAAGACAATCAATCAGTGTCTTCCAAAGGAGTACTGAGAGGACTACATTTTCAACGTAGCGATATGGCTCAAGCTAAACTTGTGAGAGCCGTAAAAGGAAAGGTTCTAGATATAGTTGTTGACTTGCGAAAGGAATCAGAAACTTTTGGAAAGTCATTTTCTATAATTTTAGATGATATAGAAAATCTTCAGTTTTTTGTTCCACGTGGATTTGCACATGGATTCATCACGCTTTCTGAACAATCTATTTTTGCATATAAGTGTGATAATTTTTACGACAAAGAATCTGAAAGCGGAATTATTTATAATGACGCAACCTTAGCCCTAGATTGGTATCTTCCAAAGGAAGACTTCATTATTTCAGAAAAAGACTTGGAACTTCCCACTTTTGAGGAAGCAATTTCATGAAAAAGATATTGGTTACAGGCGCAAATGGACAATTAGGGAGGTGTATTAAAGATGCATCAACTCAATTTCCTGATTTTGAATTCTTATTTGTTTCGAAACAAGAGCTAGATATAGAAAATGAAGAGGCTCTTAAGGATTTCTTCACAGAAAATAAGCTAGACTTTTGTATTAACACTGCAGCCTATACGAATGTTGAGAAAGCTGAAAGCGATAAAGAAAAAGCATTTGCTGTAAATGCCGAAGCTGTTAGAAATTTAGCAAGTGCATGTAAAGAGAATGAAGTAGTCCTACTTCATATTTCTACCGACTACGTTTTCGACGGAAAAAAAGGATTGCCGTATCTTGAAACAGATCAAACCAATCCAATAAACGTTTATGGAGCTTCAAAATTAAAAGGCGAAGAATATATTCAACAAGTTTGCGACAAGTACTATATTTTCCGCACATCCTGGCTCTATTCGCAGTACGGACATAATTTTTTGAATACAATCCTGCGATATGCAAGAGAGGGTAAGTCTCTAACAATTACAACCGAACAAACAGGAACACCTACCAACGCTAATGACTTGGCTATAGCTTTACTAAAAGTAATTAAACAAGATATTCCTCATTACGGCGTTTATAATTATAGCAATACTGGTGAAACCACCTGGTTTGGGTTTGCAGAACAAATATTGTTGCAAGCAGGAATATTAAAAGATGCGAATCTTGCAAAAACCGACCATTACGCTACTTTTGCCGCACGGCCAGAGTATAGTGTTTTGGATAATGCAAAGGCATATAATAAATTAAATTTAACAAAAAGAGGATGGCAGCAAAGTCTGCAGTCTGTTATAGAAGTTAGTCAATAATTAGTAATAC
>DATGMT010000097.1:0-28638 GCA_035307265.1 Aequorivita sp. | reverse complement strand
TAACATTAAAGCGACTACCAATAGGAGGGAGCGCACTTTGGCATTTAAACTGTTTCCCATATAAGAAGGAATGGTTGCGAATACTTTTTTCATTTGAGTTTTCATAACATTTGTATTTAGAGTTTAATAATCTGTTTTGATTTTCTGTGAACAAACGTATGGACAAACTCAAGCCTGTGCGACCTAATTTGTAATCTGGCACGCATTGGTGCATAATAATACGTCCCAGTTTATAAAATGGGACTTAGGACACGGTAAAAACAAGTGGAATTATAGTTTTGGAAGCGAATCCCGATACTGGCTAGGGGTCTTACCTGTTAGGTTTTTAAAGACTCTGTTGAATGCAGACTTCGAATTGAATCCACTTTCGTAGGCAATTCCTAATAAAGAGTAGTTTTTATACTTTGGGTCTTCAATTTTTCGCTTTACTTCAGCAACGCGGTACTTATTGATAAAGTTAAAGAAGTTTTTTCCGTGCATCTCATTGATCACTTGCGAAAGATGGTGCGTAGAAACATCTAAATTTTCAGCCAATTTTGGCAACGTAAGATCGGAATCTAAATAGGGTCTGTGGGCCGTCATAAACTGTCCAACCTTATTACAGCATTGAAGCAATTCTTCACCTTCCATTTTAGTCGCGGCATATTTCACTTCAGTATCATTTGAAGGTTCCTTTTCAACTTCTGGGGAAAAACTGACGAATACATCTTTTTGTTTCAAACCAAAATATCCGATGAGGATGATAAAAGCTGAAAGCGAAAGAAAAAGTCCGTTAATGCAGAAATCCATCGAAAAAAGATGAAATATATGGTGGATTACAGCAATCACAATCAAAACTGTCCACACGATTCCAAAAATGGGAATCAGCCTTCCCAACCAATGCAAATTGATTTCCTTGGCTGTGAAATCCAAGGTAGATTGCTTGCTTTCTTGGTATTTTTTATAGGATAAATAAAAATAGACAGGTCCGGATATCGCTGTAACTAGTAAGAATAAAACAAATAGGACAGGAGGGCTAGCAACATTTTCGGTTACGTGATCCACTCGAATTCCTTCAGAATAAGTAGGGAATCTAAATGAAACCAATAAGTAGGTGATAAAAATAATAAAGGGCACAAAATGCCAAAAGTTCTTTAATTGAATTTTTTTTCTATTTCCAGAAAGAGATGAAACATAGAGGTATAAAAAAGGACCGTGTAATAAAAACGAAGCAATAATACTGCTCGACAAGAAGTGCGAGCCAGGAATAACATCTATAGACAATCCATATAAACCTGTAACAAGGCCAAGATACAGCAACCAAAAGAACAAAATCTGGTCAGGAAGCTGCTTCGATCTTTTCTGAAGGAGTAATGCGAGGAAGAAAAACGCATTGAATGAAGCAATAAAAAATAGATAAGTCATCGGTTAACTATCGCTGTTGTTGTGTTTTTAATGAACAGAAGATATCTTGTAAAATCACGTCATTTTTTCAAAGCTATACTAATTTCTTTAAAAAACGTGAGTCTTCCATACCTTCTTTCAAAAAATGATATTAAAGATTTTAACGTTAAACTACGTGTTAATTCACCTTGTAATTGTCTGTTTTTCAGCTAAAAGATTTAAATTAGATGGTAATATAAACCTACAAATAAAATTGTCATGGATATTGTTAAAAGGATAGTAGACTTTTTCAAGAAACCCCAAGATGAAAGAGTGAATCTATCGCCAGATGGAGTTTGCAATTTATGCTGGGGTCATCAAGAATACGATGGAAAAATACGTGAGGTGCTCAAGGATAAACAAATTGACGTCAACAATCATAAGGACTCATATATGCTTGTTCAGAAATTTGTCAAGAAGCATATTGATGGCTATCAGTTAAAGGACAGTATTATACACGTATGCCCGGATTGTAGTGAGCTAAAAGATGGAAAGGAGCGGATTGAGAAGTACAAACTTTCTGATGAATAAAGTTTATAGCTAAATAATTAAACGAACTAAACTCTTCCGCAGGCTTTAAGTCACATCATCAGATATTTTAATCAACCACCTAACTGAATTAAATTCATTTTCATTCCACTACAGATTACTTGTTCTATAAGCAAAAACACATTAAGTTTGCTTTCCTTAAAAAATATCTATGGACGAAGCAATGCAAATAATTAACTACGTAGCCTATCTTTTACCGGCTATTGTTGTAGGAATTGTCGCCTATTATTTCTTCAAAGGTCATACTGCCAATGAAGAAGGACGAAGAAGATATTTGGTGCAAAAAGAGGCACAAAAAGAATTACTTCCCCTGCGTTTGCAAGCATATGAACGCCTTACATTGTTTCTTGAAAGAATAGATCCGTTGAAGCTACTAGTGAGAGTTAAACCCTTTTCAGACTCAAAAGACGATTATGAAACACTTCTAGTTCAGAATATTGAACAGGAATTTGAGCACAATCTCACACAGCAAATATATGTAAGCCCTGAATGCTGGAACTTAGTGCACGCGGCAAAAAACGCAACTATTCATGTTATACGCCAAGCAAGCATGCAACAAGAAGACGGAAACGTAGATAAAATGCGTGAAGCTATTATTCAAAATTTTATGGATAAGGTTAGCCCTTCGCAAAAAGGCTTAACCTATATAAAAGGAGAAGTGGCAGAAATGTTCTAAAGCAGATGCTTTCATTTTGAAATAGCCTTCACTATTTCAAAATTGTATTCAAATATTCTTTTTCTTTTAATGAGAGAACAGGCTTAATCGACTCTATTTTCGATAGGTACTTTGGCTGATCTATAACTTGAAGCAGTAGATTTCTTGACATTTTAGTAAAACGCCAATTATGATGGACCGAGGCTTCAATTAGATTTTTTAAAGTTTCTTGATCCCAAATTTGAAGTTCATTTATATACTCAAAAGCCTTCTGTCTAATTTCAAAACTGTATAAAGCGGAGCTATAATTTCTAAGTTCTAACAAATAACTCTCTTTCTTTGAGTCTTCATATTTCTCAGTAATTAAAGCTAACGCCAACCATAACTGTCTAATATTTTTATCCTGAAAGCCAATCACATCCTTTGTTTTATCGAGTACTTGCAATCTCTTTTCAGGAAACTGCATATACAATTGATACATTGCCATCTCGATAGTAACATACGATTCGTCATCCAATAGACTTTCATACTCTTTTAGAAGGCTTCTCGGAATTTCTTCAAGAGATAGCGCAAATGCTTGTCTTACATATAGATTATTACTTTCTAAAGCTTTTTTATATAAAGGAATAGTTTCGGAAATTGACTCATTTGCTAATTGATAAACTACTTCTTGCCCAATAAAATCATCTGGAAAAATAAGAGCTTCTTCTAATAAGTTTTTTTTGTCCTTGAAAGGTGTTGCCCTAAGTGCAGAAATTTCGAAGTGTTTTTTAATAAAAGATGATTTCATTAAAGATTGATAGGCTTCTTCAGCTTTAAAAGCACTTTGTAATAGCCAGTTTTTCTCAAAGGAAGTAATATCCAATTCAGAAGCGGCACTGATTTCATTAAGGAAATCTTCAGTTGTTACAACTTGATATTTATATTTTTCTAAATAAGCTTTAATGGCATTTTTAAAACTTTCTTCACCTACATATTCCCTTAAAACATGAAGCGCCCATGCTCCTTTCTGATAAAAAGTGAGAGAACTTGCTTTGGGGTTTAAAAGTGACTCACCTTTGCCTTCATCGCTCAGGGCTTTTAGGTGTTCCGCATTTTGATATAGCTGCCAATAAAAATATTCATCACCAAAGATTTCTCTTTCCGCCAATAAAGCATAATAGGTTGCAAATCCTTCATGAAGCCAATGGTGCTCATCTGATTTTGCAGTAATCATGTTGCCAAACCAATGATGTGCAAGTTCATGAGCATTTACGTTAATGTAGTTTCTATCATTAAAACCTATGGAGTCCACTAAAAATGCTTCGGAGAAAAATGTAGCTGATGTATTTTCCATTCCTGCATAAAGAAAATCCCTCACAGGCACTTGCTTGTAGTCCTGCCATGGATATGCCACCCCGATTTCCTCCTCTAAGAAATCAAAAATCTGTTTACTATATCGATATGTAGGCTCAACTTTAGATAGATCTCCTGGTTTAAAGTATAGCTGTAAAGGAACACCTGAATCAGCAACCAATTCTTCCTTATTAAAATCTCCAATTGCTACAGCTACTAAATAACTTGACATTGGATTTTTCATATCAAACTTCCACTTCTTAAATCCACTTTCTTCTTTAACTTCTTTCAGCTTTCCATTAGAAATTACAGTTTTATCTTTTGCAGCGACTATGGTTAAGTCAAATTCAATTTTATCGTTGGTATCGTCTAAACTTGGAAGCCAATGTGAAGTGTATTTTCCCTGCCCCTGTGTCCACATTTCATCATCTGGCATAAAGTAGAAAGTCTGTTTTGGAGTAACTTCATATTTAAATCGGACTGAATAATCCTTCCCCGATTTAAACTTTTTTACCAACCATATTTTTTGCTTTGATGCAGTTATTTGAATCTTATTATCATCAAAATCTACGATTCTCATATCCTTTGCATCCAAGAACACAGAGTCTGTATCTTTAAGTATTTTAAAAATCAGTTTTACTTCACCCGTTATCGATTTTGTTTTAGGATTAGGAGTTACAAGTGCTTCAACTTTCAAAAAGTCAACAACATCTATTTGTTGTGCAACAGACTGGAATCCAACAAAAAACAAAATAAAACACAGCTTCCTCAAAAATGATTTTGAACTCAACTTTGTGATTTTAAACAAATAATTAGGCATAAAAAAAGGTTATTCTTGAACAATCAAAAATAACCTTTTAAAAGTGTTTGAAAGGAATATTTTATTCTAATATAATTGTTTTCACACCTGTACCATAGGAGTTTTCAAGGTTGATAAAGTATACTCCACTTGAAAGATCTGAAACATCAAAAGAGAAATTATTTAACTCAGAAGAAGAATTAAAGTAATATGCCTTCACCGATTGCCCATCTACAGAGTTAATCGTCATTCTTGTAGTGCTCTCTGGATATGAAGTTTTAATATTGAAAAGTCCTTTTGATGGGTTTGGATAAACCACTATATCAAAAACTTCAATATTATCTATATGTGGCACTCCAAGTGTACTTCCATAAACTATAGGATTGTTGCTAAAGTTAATAACATGCGCATCTACATAATAAACCGGATTGTACCCATCGTTACAGTCACTACAAGTTTGACCTGAAACACAATCAGGATTATTTGGATGACATAAATCTGTGTAAGATGGATGAAATCTATAATCTAATTCGAAAGTGCTACCAATTTTGCTCGACAAATCATAGACGCTAGGTGGCGCAATGATTCCAGGACACCATCCTGCTCTATTATATTGCCAAGTTCCTCTTTGACCAGTACAACCATCTGGGTTAGGGTTACATTGGTTCCATAGATTTTGAGTGAAGGTTTGTTCACCATCTATATCAAAATAGTGAATTGCATTAAAAAACTCTGCTGCATTTCTAGAGTTGTTTTCTCCCCAACCGTGTCCGGTATTCGAAACTCTTAAACGAGATTCTAATACTTGTTGAGGAATTTCAACATTTGCTGTTGGCACTGGTTGTAGGTTTGCAGGGTCGCCAAATGGGAATTCTCCGTCCCAAATTTCAACCACATCACTATACATATATTGTGGAGTTCCAGCAGTGTAATTTGCATCTAGCGTTAGCTGCCATCCTCCGGTTCCCCAAGTATCAATGAATACTCTTATTTCAACCTCTCCTTGGAGAAGAGACATATAATCTGTTACGTTCAATTGGTGATCGCACGCAACGCCATAAGGAGTAATATATCTAATTAACTGAATCCAATTACCATCTGGCGCCTTTATATCTATAAATGCCCAACGGTCCCAATCGTCGCAACCTCCTGGAATACTTGGACAAGCAACGTCTAAATATGCAGTTACATCATTATACGCACCCACAAATTGCGGGAAAGTATAAGTTCCATAATACCAACGGCTATTTTCTCCTCCAAACTCGATTACCACATCTTCGAGACTAGTTACAATTTGATCGGAAGCACTATCTGTAACTACAATATTCCTTGTAATAGAAGTTTCACCTCCATTAACAGTTGTTGCAGTCATTATAATTTCATGGTCGCCGTAGCTCTCTGGCGTCCATAAGTAATAATAGAATCCTTCATCAACAACTGCATCAAACTCATTGCCATCAATACTTATTTTAACTTCTGAAATTTCATCTGGCTCTTCTACCGATGCATTCATGTATATTGGGTAAGCTTTTAGTGTTGGCATTTCAATTGGATATGCCTCTGTTAATCGAGTGGTTAGTTCTGGGGTAGTTTGTGGCAGACCTGTTGCCAAAACCGAAAGATGAACCACTGCTAGAAAAGCAAATAAAAAGTAGGTTTTTTTCATGGGATAGATTGTTTAAATTAGCGTTTATTTCACCAAATATATAGATAATCGCTTTTACTAAAGCTAGTCAATTTCCTTATTTCTAATAATCAGAGTTTTACACATGAGTAGCAATTTTCTACAAACACCTATAGATTACTTAAAAGGCGTTGGTCCCAACCGTGCCGCGCTACTCAAAAAAGAATTAGGTATCTTCACTTTTCAAGATTTACTGAATTTATTTCCAAATCGATACCTAGACAGAACTCAATACTACAAAATTGCTCAGCTACAACCCACAAACTCTGAAGTACAAATAATTGGAAAAATCACACACATAAAAACAGTAGAACAAAAACGAGGAAAGAGATTAGTTGCAACATTCAGAGACGAAACTGGCGTAATAGAATTAGTATGGTTTAGAGGCGTAAAATGGATGAAGGAAAATTTAAAGCTGAACCTCCCCTATGTCATTTTTGGAAAAACAAAATTCTTTAATGGATCGTTTTCAATGCCGCATCCTGAAATGGAAATACTCAAAGATCATGAGAAAAGTATCCGTTCTGCTATGCAACCTGTATATCCTTCTACCGAAAAACTAGCCAACAGTGGCATAACAAACCGAGTAATCAACTCGTTAATGCAACAGCTATTTATAGAAAGCAAAAATTCTTTTGTTGAATCGCTATCTCAACCATTGTTAGAAGAGTTGAAGTTGGTTTCAAAAAAACAGGCTATTTTTAATATTCACTTTCCAAAAAGCCAAGAACATTTAGCAAGAGCTCAGTATCGATTAAAGTTTGAAGAATTATTTTACATTCAACTTCAACTAATCAGAAAAAACCTCATCCACAAAACCAAAATCAAAGGATATACTTTTGATAAAATTGGATCCAACTTTAATACCTTTTTCTCTAAACATTTACCTTTCGAATTAACAAATGCACAAAAACGTGTTGTAAAAGAAATTAGAAACGACATGGGTAGCAAAGCCCAAATGAATAGACTACTTCAAGGTGACGTTGGAAGCGGTAAAACCATTGTTGCATTTATGTCGATGCTTATAGCTTTAGACAATGGCTTTCAAGCTTGTTTAATGGCTCCAACCGAAATTCTATCTTCACAACATTATAGCGGATTAAAAGAATGGGCCAAATCTTTAAACATTGAAATTGAGCTTTTAACTGGGTCGACAAAAACAGCAAAAAGAAAAGAAATTCACGAAAAGTTAGAAAGCGGTGAATTAGATATTCTTATAGGAACCCATGCTCTATTAGAGGATAAGGTGAAGTTTAAAAATTTAGGTCTTGCCATTGTAGATGAACAGCATCGGTTTGGGGTAGAACAAAGGAGTAAGCTTTGGCATAAAAATGAATTTCCACCTCACATACTTGTCATGACTGCCACACCAATTCCACGCACACTTGCTATGAGCATTTACGGCGACCTAGACATTAGTATAATAGACGAACTCCCACCTGGCAGAAAAGACATAAAAACCGTTCATCGGGTTGATGCAAATAGGTTAAAAGTTTTTCACTTTATAAAAGAAGAAATTAAAAAAGGAAGACAGATATATATAGTCTATCCTTTAATTCAAGAAAGTGAAACCATGGATTATAAAGATTTAATGGATGGTTATGAAAGTGTTACACGTGAATTTCCAATGCCTAAATATCAAGTTTCTATAGTTCATGGACAGATGAAACCTGCCGATAAAGATTATGAAATGGAGCGTTTTGTTAAAGGAGAAACTCAAATTATGGTGGCCACCACCGTAATTGAAGTGGGCGTAAATGTTCCAAACGCAAGTGTAATGATAATTGAAAGTGCCGAACGTTTTGGACTTTCTCAACTTCACCAACTTCGAGGGCGAGTTGGACGAGGTGCTGAACAAAGCTATTGTATATTGATGACAGGCCACAAACTTTCTGAAGACGCTAAAACTCGTCTTCAAACAATGGTGGCTACAAGTGATGGTTTCGAAATCGCAGAAGTAGATTTAAAATTACGAGGCCCAGGAGACATGATGGGAACTCAACAAAGCGGCGTACTTAATCTTAGAATTGCAGATATTGTTAAAGACTCTGCTATTCTAAAAATTGCAAGAAGCTATGCCATTCAGGTATTAAAACAAGACCCAAATCTTTCTTCAGTAGAAAATATTCCAATTAGAAACACCTATGCACAATTGGTTAAATATCGAAATATTTGGAATTATATTTCGTAGGCTTACCCCTCTATTAACTACCATCTAAATGATAACTTACTCAAGC
The DNA here is from genome assembly GCA_035307265.1 of Aequorivita sp. GTDB lineage: Bacteria > Bacteroidota > Bacteroidia > Flavobacteriales > Flavobacteriaceae > Aequorivita. The sequence goes on along the minus strand of DATGMT010000097.1, from coordinate 19,957 downwards.
ATAAGCTTAAGTTTGGTCAATGCTTTTACCTTTGCTATAGTTTTAATCTTGATTTTAGTTACAACCATTTTCACACCAACTATATTCAATTTTAGAACACCTTGGAGCGCATTATTATCTGTTGGAATTTTTGGCTTTATAGAAAACACTAAATATTTAGTGATAAACAGAAAGATAACAGTACAAAAACCGACCTATTCAAAGATGAAATACTTGATCGGTTTTAAAAACCCTAAAGAACTGATTACTAACTTTACAGAAAAAACTATAAATATCTAATTTAAAATCTCACTAACATTCACTTAATGAAACCATTCAAAACCCCATTAGTTCTACTCTTCTTTTTAGCTGCATTTTCTGTCAACTCTCAAGAATATATCCCTTTTTATAACAGCTTAGTTGAAAATGTAGATCCAGATAATATCATCGACGATTTAAATACTTTTGAAAACTTCGGGAGAAAAGAACCTGGAACTACTGCTATTGAAAATGCGAAAAACTGGATTATAGATCGCTATCAGGATTTAGGATATACCGATATTGAAACACAAGATTTTCGAGTTCGTGGACAAAACACTTCGAATATAATTATCACAAAAACCGGAAGCGTTTACCCAAACACTTTTTTAATAATTGACGGTCATTACGACACTGAAAACGGTCCTGGAGCAAATGACAACGGAAGCGGAACAGTTTTACTATTAGAGTTAGCTCGAATTTTAAAAAATGTAAATACAGAATATTCAATCAAATTCATCCATTTTAGTGGTGAAGAAGCAGGATTAATTGGTAGTGAATATTATGTCAACAATACTGTGATTCCAGAAAACATGGATATTAAACTCGTTTTAAATATAGACGAAGTAGGTGGAGTCGCCGGAATGAACAACAACACAATTGTATGCGAACGTGACCAAAACCCATATCCAAGTTCGAATAATGCATCATCGGCATTAGCAACACAAGAAATGGCAAATTGCTTTGAACTCTACTCCAATTTACAAACTGAAATAACTTACGCCTATGGATCAGACTATATGCCTTTCGAAAACAACGGAGAAATAATTACAGGACTTTACGAAAAAAATGAATCGCCTTACCCACACTCACCCTACGATACTGTTGAAAACATGGACCCTCTTTATGTTTTTGAAGTGACCAAAGGAGCTCTAGGATCTGCTTTACATTTTGCAGTGGCTACAGAACTACTAAACACTTCGGAAAATAATTTAGCAGATAACATTTCTATTTTTCCAAATCCATCAAATGGAAAATTCACAATCAAGCTAAACCAAACAACTGAAAAAAACACAAAAATTAAAGTTTTCGACACCTTAGGACAGACAGTATATCAAACCTCTTTAATTCGAAAAAACAACACTATAGATTTAAGCTTTTTAGCGACTGGAATATATAACTTGGTTTTGAAAAACGGGCAAAATTCAACAACCAAAAAAATAGCTATAGAATAATTCACTCGTTTTGATTCTACTCTAAATTGTACAGCTTAAATCATGATGGCAAACCTTTTATTCTCTTGCCAATTTAATTACTTATTATTACTTTTAGAATTATGACAGAAGCCGCATTAGAAAAAGAAAATAAGGAAATTGCCAAGCAGTATAAGCAACTGCTGAAAATTAGTTATCGATCACTTACTGACGAAGATAAAAAGCTAATTCGAAGTGCTTTTGATGTTGCTGTAGATGCACACAAGGATCAACGTCGCAAAAGTGGAGAAGCATATATTTTTCACCCGATTGCTGTTGCAAAGATTGTTGCTTCAGAAATTGGCCTAGACGCAACCTCAATCGCTGCTGCTCTTTTACACGACGTAGTAGAAGACACCGACTACACATTAGATGATATAGAGCCAATGTTCGGAAGCACAGTTGCTAAAATCGTAGACGGTCTTACTAAGATTTCAAACATAGTAATGACCGAAGACGTATCCATGCAAGCTGAGAACTTTAGAAAAATGCTGCTCACTTTAAATGAAGACATTCGTGTTATCATTATAAAAATTGCCGATCGTTTGCACAATATGCAAACCATGGATTCCATGCCGGCTCATAAGCAACAAAAAATCGCTTCCGAAACTCTCTATATCTATGCACCAATGGCGCATAGGATTGGACTTTACAATATTAAATCTGAACTAGAAGACCTAGGTTTAAAATTCACCGAACCCGAGGTATATGCAGATATTTTAAGTCGGATTAAAGAAAGTAAAGAAGAGCAAGATGCCTATATCGATTCATTTAATAAAGTTATTAAAGAATCGCTCGACGCAGAAGGTTTAAAATACGACATTAAAGGAAGACCCAAGTCTATTTTCTCAATTCGCAGAAAAATGCTCGCGCAGAATGTCACCTTTGATGAAGTTTACGACAAGTTTGCGGTTCGTATTATCTATGAGTGTACTCCAGAAAACGAAAAATTCTTTGCTTGGAAGATTTATTCAATTGTAACAGATCACTTCCGTCCAAACCCTATCCGACTCCGAGATTGGATTTCCTCCCCTAAATCAACTGGCTATGAAGCACTTCACATTACAGTAATGGGACCAAAAGGAAGATGGGTTGAAGTGCAAATTCGAAGTGAGCGAATGAACGAAATTGCAGAAAAAGGTTTTGCTGCCCACTATAAATATAAAAACAAAGAAAAAGAAGATGCGGGCCTAGAAAGTTGGTTAAACAAACTTCAAGAAACACTTGAAAACTCTGAAATAAGTGCTGTAGACTTTGTAGAAGAGTTTAAACTCAACCTCTACGCTAAAGAAATTTTCGTGTTCTCGCCCAAGGGGGACTTATATTCGCTTCCAAAAGGAGCAACAGCATTAGACTTCGCATTCCACGTACACACAGAAATTGGTATGCATACTCGTGGAACTAGAGTTAATGGAAAACTAATGCCATTAAACCACGAATTGAAGAGTGGCGATCAAGTGGAAGTTATTACTTCAGACAATTCTAAACCTACAGCAAACTGGCTTAACTATGCCACAACAGGTAGAGCACGTTCAAAGATTAAAGCATCATTAAAAGATGAAAAGAAACGCCTTGCTGAAGAAGGAAAGGAAATCCTCACAAGAAAGTTAAAGTCATTAAAAATAAACTTAGACGAAACTACTATCAATCAGTTAGTCTCGTTTTTCAAAGTTAAAACTAGTCAAGACCTATATTACAGAGTGGGAGCTGGCATTATTGACAACCAAAATCTAAAAGACTTTGCAGCATCAAGAAGTAATGCATTCATCAGTTTCTTTAAAAATAGAATCAGAAAACCCGACAAGCCTCAAGACGTTCATCGCGAAGAAATTACCGAGAAGTTTGATCAATTAGTTTTTGGAAAAAATGAAGAAAAACTAGACTATAAAATGGCCAATTGCTGTAACCCAATACCTGGTGACAACGTGTTTGGTTTTGTTACAGTCAATGAAGGAATTAAAGTTCACAAGAGTAACTGTCCTAACGCTATTCAGCTTCAAAGCAACTATAGCTATAGAATAATGCCCGCCAAATGGATTGACTCTACTCAACAAGAGTTTAAAGCCTCCTTAATTATAAGCGGTATTGACACTATAGGTCTAGTAAATGAAGTTACTAAAGTAATTTCAAGTAACCTACATATAGACATGAAACAAGTTCATTTTGATAGCGATGGAGGTGTCTTTACAGGGAAGGTTGTTGTTATAGTGAAAAATAAAACCATTCTAAATAATTTGATAGAAAACATCAAGAAAATAAACGGAATAGATAAGGTCACTAGACTGTAAATTTTGAGTAACTTTGTACGCTTAAATATGAACTCAAAAACCGACATCCACCACCAAGAAATTGTAAAGAAAGTCTTTGTAGAGTTTCTAGAAGAAAAAGGTCACCGAAAAACACCCGAGCGTTTTGCTATTCTTCAAGAAATTTATGACCATGACGATCATTTCGATATCGAATCGTTATACATAAATATGAAGAACAAAAACTATCGAGTTAGTAGGGCCACTCTATATAATACTATTGAATTATTATTAGAATGCGGGCTTGTTCGAAAGCACCAATTTGGGCAGAACCAAGCACATTATGAAAAATCATATTTTGATCGCAATCACGACCACGTCATCCTTGATGATGGTGAAGTTATAGAGTTTTGCGACCCACGTATTTATAGCATTAAAAAAACCATAGAAGAGGTTTTTAATATTGAAATAACAAATCATTCACTCTATTTCTACGGAAACAAAAAAACGCCCGAAAACAATTCTAACGGGAACAACCAGTAATTATTATTATGGCAGTAGACTTACTACTTGGATTACAATGGGGAGACGAAGGCAAAGGAAAAATTGTCGATGTGCTCACTAAAAACTATGATGTTATAGCTCGTTTTCAAGGTGGACCAAATGCAGGACACACTCTAGAATTTGATGGCATCAAACACGTTTTAAGAACTATTCCTTCTGGAATATTTCATAAAAACAGTATTAACCTAATTGGAAATGGCGTTGTTATAGACCCCGTTGTATTTATTAAAGAACTTGAAGGCCTTGACAAATACAATGTTGACTATAAGAAAAACCTTTTCATCTCAAGAAAAGCGCACCTTATTCTGCCAACCCACCGATTACTAGATGCGGCTTCGGAAGCATCAAAAGGAAAAGCTAAAATAGGCTCTACTTTAAAAGGAATTGGTCCAACCTACATGGATAAAACAGGTCGTAACGGAATCCGAATTGGTGATTTGGAATTAGAAAACTGGCAAGATAAATATCGTGCACTGGCAGATAAACACGAAGGCATGATTGCATTTCACAATGTGAATATTCAATATGACTTAGCCGACCTTGAAGCAGAATTTTTCGCAGCTGTTGAAGTTTTAAAAACTCTAAAATTTATAGATAGCGAAGAATACCTTCACCAAGCCCAAAAAAACGGAAAAACTATTCTTGCTGAAGGAGCACAAGGATCTTTACTTGATATTGACTTTGGAACATATCCATTTGTAACCTCGTCAAATACTACAGCAGCTGGAGCTTGTACAGGCCTAGGAGTACCACCAAACAAAGTTCAAGACGTATTCGGGATTTTTAAAGCATACACCACTCGCGTGGGTAGCGGCCCCTTCCCTACCGAACTTTTCGACGAAGTTGGAGAGAAAATGGCCAAAATTGGAAATGAATTTGGAGCCGTAACAGGAAGAGCAAGACGTTGTGGTTGGCTAGACTTAGTAGCTCTTAAATATGCCGTGCAAATAAATGGAGTTACACAACTTATTATGATGAAAGCCGACGTTTTAAGCGGATTCGACACCCTTAAAATTTGTACTGCATACAATTATAATGGCGAAACAATTACGCACCTCCCTTATAACATTGAAGCTGACAGAATTACTCCTATTTACACTGAAGTTAAAGGATGGAAAGCTGACCTGACTAAAATGACAGAAGCATCACAACTACCTTCAGAATTAATGGAATATATTGACTTCCTAGAAAAAGAACTAGAAGTACCAATAAAAATAGTTTCTGTTGGCCCAAATAGAAAACAAACTATTACACGATAATTTCTAAACAGAACTATCTCCAATACACATTAACTTGGTGAATAGATAAGGAGAAAAAAATGAGAATGTAATAAAGATCAATAAAACAGCATTGAAATTAAATTACTTACATATTCTTTTTCTCCTTTCTATTCTACTGATAGAAAAGCCCCTTTACGCCCAAGAAAAGCAGAAAGTAGACATACAATCTGGCTATCTTGAAATTAGACCAGAATTTCCAGATGCTGCTATCTATACAAAAGATGACTCTGGACAGGTTTACATTGTTCACGAAGGTATCGAGATGTGGTGCGACCAAGCTTTTGTATATCTAAAAAACAACTTTGTTAAAGCATATGGCAAAGTGCGTATCACTCAAGCCGATACAATTTCCATGAAAAGTAACTATGCTGAATACAATGGAAATACACAATTTGCTTTTGCTACAGGGAATGTGGTTTTAACCGAGCCAAAAACAACACTTCAAACCGACACCCTTTATTTTAATAGAAACAAACAACAGGCTTACTATAGATCTGGTGGAACAGTACGTGATTCATCTAGTGTACTTACAAGCAAATCTGGAAGATATTTCGCAGAAAGTAAAAAATATCAATTTCTTTCAGATGTTAAAATTGTAAATCCTAAGTATGTTGTAAACAGTAATCAATTAGACTTTTACTCTGAAACAGGAGCTGCCTACCTCTACGGACCTTCTACAATTGTTAGTGAAACAAGCACAGTTTATTGCGAAAGAGGATATTATGACACTCGAGGTGATACGGGATATTTCGTTAAAAACTCTAGAGTAGATTACGAAAACAGAACCCTCTACGGAGACAGCATTTATTTTGATCGAAATAAAAATTTCGCTTCTGCAACCAATAATATTAGAGTTCTTGACACCATAAACAAGAGCGAAATTCGTGGGCATTATGCCGAAGTTTTCCGCGAAAAAGATTCTGTATTTATTACTAAAAGAGCCGTAGCCCTCACTGTTCGAGACAAAGACACCATTTATGTACATGCAGATACTCTTCAGGTAACAGGAAAACCTGATAATAGAATTCTAAAAGGATTTTATCGCGCTCGACTTTTCAAACCAGGAAATCTAAAAGAAGAGCCAATGAGTGGAAAGTGTGACTCCATTTTTGTTGATGAGAAAAAAGGAATCACTAAATTATTGCGAAATCCCGTTTTATGGAGCGGCGAAAATCAAATGACAGGAGACACCATTCATCTTTTGTCAGATACACTTACCGACAAATTAGACACACTAAAGGTTTTCAATAACGCATTTCTTATTCAAAAAGATAGCTTAGGTTACAACCAAGTAAAGGGAGAACGCCTAACAGGACTTTTTACGAATAATGAACTAGACACAGTCAATATAGACAGAAACTCGCAAGTTATTTACTATTCTAGAAATGACAATAAAGAACTAATTGGAATAGACCACACTCTATCTAGTTCTATTCAGATGTATCTAGAAAACCAGGAGATTACAGGCATCCGCTTTGTAAATAAAGTTCCAGGAAAAATGTATCCTCCTTCTAAATTTCCTGAAAATGCACGAATCCTCCCAGGCTTTCAGTGGCGTGGTGAAGAGCGCTTATATTCTGTTGAAGACTTATTTAAAGGCAAACCAGCTCCCATACTTCCAAAAATAGAAGGTATTCCCTTGCCAAAAAACGAAGGTGATTTTTTTGATGAAAATAAAGAAAATACGGAGTTGCTCCCCAAAGAATCTAAGCTAACTCCAAACTTCTTAAGAATGCGTGCAGATGATCCAAAAGCCGAAACAGAAGAGCCTTCATCCACTTCCTCAGAAGACTAACACACAACTCAAAGTCCATGTGCTTATCTTTGTGTTACAAAGTAAATACTCACTCGCATCGTGAGATTAAACATCTACAACTTAAAAATGAAAAAAGATTTTTTTAAATATCAAGCTCAAACTTCACCCCACCCTTTAGCTTTAGAAATTTCTCATGCAAAAGGAAGCTATATTTATGACACTTCAGGAAATAAGCATCTGGATTTTGTAGCAGGAGTATCTGCTTGCACACTTGGCCATTGTCATCCTCAAGTTGTTTCTGCAATAAAAGAGCAGGTGGATAAATATTTACACGTCATGGTTTATGGCGAATATATTCAAGAACCAGCTGTAGAGTTAGCTAAACTATTAGCCAAACACCTTCCGGAAAAACTAAACACAACCTATTTAGTCAACAGCGGGACAGAAGCGATTGAAGGTTCTTTAAAACTTGCAAGACGTGCTACAGGCAGAACCCAAATACTTTATGCCAATCATGCATACCACGGAAACACAATGGGCTCAATGAGTGTAATGGGTTATGAAGAAAGAAAAAATGCTTTTAAACCATTGATTCCTGATTGCTTCCCTATAACTTTTAATAACGAAGAAGATATAAATAAAATCACAACTTCGACAGCTGCTATAATTTTAGAAACCATTCAAGGAGGTGCAGGATTTATACAACCCCAAAATGACTACCTGAAAAAAGTACGTGAGCGTTGTGATGAAACTGGAACATTTCTAATTTTAGATGAAATTCAGCCAGGATATGGAAGAACAGGCAAACTCTTTGGGTTTGAACATTTCGACATTGTTCCTGACATATTAGTAATGGGTAAAGGAATGGCTGGAGGTATGCCAATTGGAGCTTTCACGGCTTCTAATGAGGTAATGACACTACTCCAAGATAACCCTAAATTAGGCCACATTACAACTTTTGGTGGAAATCCTGTAATTGCATCTTCAGCATTAGCCACTCTTAGAGTACTCACAGAATCTAATCTAATTCAGGAAACAATTGAAAAAGAAAAGCTTTTCCGAAGACTTCTAAAACATCCGAAAATAAAGGAAATTCGTGGTCGGGGTCTAATGCTTGCACCTATTTTGGAAAGTCCTGAAGTAGCTTCAAAAGTAATTTTAGAAGCAAAAGAGCGTGGACTTATATTGTTTTGGCTACTCTTTGAAGGCCGAGCACTCAGAGTTACACCTCCACTAACAATCTCAAACCAAGAAATTGAGGAAGGATGTAAAATTATTTTAGAAATATTAGATAAGGTTTAATTCACTATATTAGTGCATTCCCTTATGCTTTTATAAGTCATTTTCCCCAGAAGATATTGTGTTAATAAGTCCGTTGACAATAAAACGTGGCACAAGCCTTGATACCAACGTATCATTGTTATCTTTAAAAAGCAGAAACAATTAAATTGTACGTATGCATACAAGTCCAGACGAACATAACAACTTCTCGATCGACAGGTTCGAATCTATGTTAAAAACGAACAATGTTCTCTTCTTTGATTCAGAAGAGTTTGAAGACATAGTGAACTACTATCTTGAAAACGGTAAAATCGCTCTTGCAAAAAAAGCGACAAAGCTTGGGCTAGAACAGCATCCATCTAGCACAAATCTTAAACTGTATCAAATAGAGATATTTATCTTTGAAGATAAACTTGAAAAAGCTGAAGGACTTCTCGATGATATTTTCCTTTTAGAACAAAGTAATAGTGAAATATTTATCCAGAAAGCCAATATACTTTCACGTCGTAACAAGCATAAAGAAGCAATCGAAACTCTTGAAAAAGCTTTAGAGTTAGATCACACTCCATCAGACGTGCTCTCATTAATAGGCATGGAATACCTTTTTATGGAAGACTACGAAAATGGAATGCAATACTTCATGAAGTGTTTAGAAGAAGACGAAGAAGATTACTCCGCACTTTACAATATTATCTACTGTCTTGAGTTTTTAGGAAAAAGCGATGATGCTATTAACTTTCTTAACGACTTCCTTGAAAAACAACCCTACTGTGAAGTTGCATGGCACGAAATAGCAAAACAATATCGACAGCGTAAAGAGTATGATAAAGCACTTTCAGCTATTGATTTTGCAATCATTAGTGACGACACTTTCTTAGGTGCATATTTTGAAAAAGCTAAAATTCTTGAAAAAGTTAAAAGATATCATGAAGCTATTGAATGCTATAGCATTACTTTAACCATAGACGATCCCACTTCATTTGCACTTCTTAGAATTGGCAAGTGTCACGAAAGACTTGGCAATAATGAATTGGCATTAGAATTCTATTCAAAATCCATTAAAGAAGATAATCTACGAGACCAAGCTTGGATTGCCATTATAGATTTGCACTATAAAAATAAGCAATACAATAAAGCGCTATATTATATAGAGAAAGCTATTGCAATAGACTCAACAAATGTTCACTATTGGAAACGCTATGCAAAAACCAACAACAAAATAAATCATTTTGAAGAAGCAGAAGTTGGTTATAGAAAAGCATTAGAGTTAGGAAACTACGAGCTAAGCTCATGGTTAACTCGCGGCGATATTCTAACCAATTTGGGTGAATATGAAGCAGCTATCAATAACTTCAATCAAGCCATGGAATTCTACCCTTCTCACCCCGAAATTGAATACAGACTCTCTGGGCTCTATTTTTCAATGAAACAAAGTGACAAAGGAGAATATCATTTAAATAATGCCTTGAAAACCGAACCTGAATTCGTAATGATTATCGAGGAAATATTCCCACATGTATATCGGATGAAGAAAGTGAAGCAAATAATAGCACAGCACAAAAATCCATCTCTTTAAATTGTGTATTTTTGAGGTTTTATGAAAAATGCGTATGCCTCAAAGAAACTTACTTCAATTTTTAATAATCACTGCTAAAGGCCTAGCAATGGGAGCTGCAGACGTTGTTCCTGGTGTCTCTGGTGGAACCATTGCATTCATATCTGGCATTTATGAAGAGCTCATTGAAACCATCCATAAAATAGATTTAAATTTTTTCAAAGTTTGGAAAAAAGATGGATTTCTAACAGCTTGGAAACAATATAACCTGTCGTTTTTATTAGCTCTTTTCTCAGGTGTATTTATTAGTATCATTTCATTAGCAAAGATAATTACCTCCCTCCTAGAACACCACCCCATATTGGTTTGGTCGTTCTTCTTTGGGTTGGTGATTGCAAGTATAGTTTATGTAGGTAAGCAAATTACTAATTGGAAATTATCATTAATAATAAGCCTGCTTATAGCCTCTACTCTCTCCTACTTAATTACAATTGCTGAACCATTCGGAACAGCAGATAGCACTTGGTTTCTTTTCTTTGCTGGATTTATCGCTATTATCGCAATGATACTCCCCGGAATCTCAGGTGCATTTATTCTTTTATTACTTGGCGCTTATCAAAGTGTAATAGGAATTATAACCCAGCTAGGTAGTGGGATTACTAGCTTAGACAGCTCCATTCTATTTGATGCAATCGGGAAACTTCTAATCTTTGGAGTAGGAGCCATCACAGGATTAAAAGTATTTTCAAAAGCTTTAAACTGGATGTTCAAACATCATAAAAACTTAATTTTAGCTGTATTAACAGGCTTTATGATTGGTGCATTAAACAAAATTTGGCCTTGGAAAGAAGTGCTTGAATACCGAATGAACCATTCAGGAGAACAAGTACCGTTTATTGAACGAAGTATTTTACCTCAGAATTTTGAAGGATCTCCTCAAGTTATATACGCTATAATTTTTGCCGTTATCGGATTTCTAACGATATTCCTTTTAGAAAAATTTGCATCAAAAAAGAACGACGAAAGTGTATAAATTTAAACTCTATTTCAGAACTCACTCATCACTAAATCAAGCATAAACATTGGGATAGTAATGATTTAGAACCATAAAAACACTATGAATAAAACCCGTACTTTATCCGATAAAACTTGGTTAGTCCTAAAAGGGCTCGGTATGGGTGCTGCTAATAAAGTGCCAGGGGTTTCGGGAGGTGTAGTAGCCTTTGTCGCTGGTTTTTATGAAGAGTTTATTTACTCACTTCAAAAAATAAACAAAAAAGCATTTAAGCTATTATTTAGTGGTAGGTTAAAGAGTTTCTATCAATATATTAATGGTCAGTTTTTAGGCTTACTAATTACTGGAATGGTGATTAGTTATTTTAGTGTTTCCAAATTATTAGACTACCTCATCGTTCACTTTGAATTATATGTTTGGAGCGCATTCTTCGGAATGATTATCGGTTCGATCTATTTTATAGCAAAGGATTTTGGCGATTGGAATCGAAAATATATAGCCTATCTACTCAGTGGAATTATTGCCGGAGTAGCAATAAGCTTCCTTGAACCTGCAAAAGAAAACAGCAACCTACTTTTTGTGTTTTTCTGTGGAATCATAAGTGTTTCAGGGATGACTCTACCTGGTCTTTCTGGTTCTTTCATCCTGATTTTATTGGGTAATTACGTGCTCCTTCTTGTCGACTCAGTAAACTCACTTTTCGATACTTTTGTTGATGTTTTGCAATGGGACTTCAGTTGGATTCACAGTCCTGAAAGGATTGAAATGCTAACTATTTTAGCTGTCTTTTCTATTGGATCGCTTGTTGGGCTCGTTTCACTTTCACATCTGTTAGCCTACGTGCTTAATCGTTTCAAAAAAGCTACTTATGCCGTAATAATTGGTTTCATCGCAGGTTCTTTAGGTGTGGTTTGGCCTTGGAAAAACAATCTATATGAATTCAATATTCATGGTGAAATCGAGAAAGATTCGGCTGGAAGAGATATTATAATTGGCTACGATCGTTATTTCCCAGAAAATTTTGGAACCGAAACAATTTTAGCAATTTTCTTTATAATCGTTGGGATTGCAATTGTTTTGAGCCTAGATTGGTATGACAACTACAAAAGAAATCAACATGTCTAAGTTTGGACTGATAGGAAAAAATATAGACTACTCGTTTTCAAAATCTTACTTTACAGAAAAGTTTAAAGCTGAGAATTTAGACCATGCGTATGAAAATTTTGACATTTCAAACATTTCTGAATTCCATAATATCATAGCGCAGAACCTCGATCTTAAAGGACTAAATGTAACCATTCCTTATAAAGAAGAAGTTATTCCTTTTTTAGATGAAATGGATAATACAGCTCAAAACATAGGGGCTGTAAACACTGTAAAAGTTCTTCCTAATATCCAATTAAAAGGATTTAATACTGATTATTGGGGGTTTCAGAAAGCATTAGAAGAATTTCTGCCGTTGGAAAGGAAAACCGCACTTATCCTTGGCACTGGAGGCGCTTCAAAGTCTATAGCCTATGCACTTCGAGCAATGAATTTTGAAATAAAATTCGTAAGCCGAAAAGCAAATAAAAAAGTTTTATCCTATTCACAATTAAACCAAGAAGTAATTGAGCATCACCTTCTCATTGTTAATTGCACTCCCTTGGGGACATTCCCCAATATTAAAGACCACCCTTCAATACCGTACGAATATATAGGGAGCAACCACCTTCTTTTCGATTTAATTTACAATCCTTCTGAAACCGAATTTTTAAGAAGAGGAAAACTAAAAGGTGCTAAAACCTCTAATGGTTTAACGATGCTAAAATTTCAAGCAGAAAAAGCCTGGGAAATTTGGAACTCCTAAAAACCAAAATAATAAGCCCAAAATAACACTGTGAACTTTGTCAATTCGGCAGTTGTTAGTATATTGACCTCCCAAGTAAAAGGAACTTAAACATTGCAAGAAATGTCTGACGAAAAAATGCCACAAGAAGAAAATGAAAAACTATCTTCTACTACAGAAACCAATCAGGAAGATACTGAACTTACAAAAGTAGATTCGGAAACTGTATCGGTTGATGAAAACCCAAACAATGCCGAGACTTCGGAAAATCCAACAACTTCTAATGAAGAAAGCTCCATAGAAAACGCTATGATTGAAGAAAAAGAAGCTGTTGAAATCTCTTCTAAAGAAACACCGCTTTCTGCTGAAAATGAAGAGGAGGAAGAAGTTGTTTCATCTGAAGAAGAGGAAGATGACACAAAAGAAGAAAAGGCACAAAAAGACTATTCTTCTCTTTCAAAAAAAGAATTAATATCTGAGCTTGAAAGCCTACTGAAGAATAATAAAGTCCAAGACATAAAAGAAGAAGCCGAAGAAATTCGGTCAGAATTCAACAGTAAGTTCAATGAAGAATTAGAGCAGAAAAAAGAAGAGTTCCTAAGTGAAGGAGGTAATATAATAGACTTCCACTACTCTACTCCTCTTAAAAAAGAATTCAATTCACTTTATTTCGATTATAAAGAAAAACGAAACAACTACTACAAAAATCTAAAGAAAGACCTTCAGGCCAATTTAGATAAGCGATGGGAGTTAATCGAAGAGTTGAAAGGTCTGTTAAATACCGAAGAAAATATAAACACAACCTATAAGCACTTCAAAGAAATCCAAGAGAAATGGCATACTGCTGGTGCAATTCCAAGGGATAAGTACAATACTGTTTGGAATACATATCACCACCATGTTGAAAATTTCTATGATTTCTTACACTTAAATCGTGAATTCCGCGATTTAGATTTCAAACACAACTTAGACGCGAAACTTAAATTAATTACTCGCGCTGAAGAACTCGCACAAGAAGCAGATGTCAATAAAGCTTTCCGTGAGCTTCAAATGCTTCACAAAATGTGGAAGGAAGATATCGGGCCAGTGGCTAAAGAATATCGAGATGAAGTTTGGGATAAATTCAGTAATGCTACAAAAGTAATTCACGACAAGCGTCAAGAACAACTTGCTGAATTAGAAAAAGTTTTTGAGGCTAACTACGAAAAGAAAAAGTCTCTTATTGAAAATATAGCGAAAATTACAGAGGAAACCGAACCAAGTCATAAAGGCTGGCAAAATGCTATTAAAAAAGTTCAGGGCCTTAGAGACGAGTTTTTTAACACCGGTCGCGTTCCAAAGAACAACAACAAAGAGATTTGGAAGACTTTCAAAGAAACTACAAGAAACTTTAATCATAAGAAAAACAGCTTCTATAAAAATCAGAAAAAGGAACAGTACAGCAACCTTGAGAAGAAGCTTGAACTTGTAAAAATTGCAGAGGAAAATAAGGATAGTGATGAGTTTGACACTGTAACACCTCTAATGAAGAAAATCCAAAACGATTGGAAATCCATCGGACACGTACCTCGAAAGGATAGCGATAAGATTTGGAAAAAGTTTAAAGCCGCTTGCAACCATTATTTCGACAGGTTACACGCTCAAAAGAATGAAGCAAGTAAAGAAGAAACTGCCAACTTAGAAGCTAAAGAAGAAATGCTAAAAAGCCTTTCAAACTTTGAGCTAACAGGAGATCACAACACAGATATAACGGCCATTAAAGAAAAGATTGCTGCATGGAAGAATGTAGGTCGTGTTCCTTATAACAAGCGTAGTATTGATCAAAAATTCAATAAAACTCTTGACGGGCTCTTCTCTAAGCTCGACATGGGCAAAAAAGAAAGAGAACTCATCAAGTTTGACAATAAATTAAACACACTTGTTAATCGAGAAGATGAACGCAAACTACAAAATGAGCACTTTTTTATTTCTAAGAAGATCGACGAAACAAAAGATGAAATTCGTCAGTTAGAAAATAACTTAGGATTCTTCCATCATGTAGATGAGAACAATCCTCTAGTTAAGGAAGTTCATAAAAACATAGCACGCCATAAAGAGCAGCTAGAAGTATGGAAAGCGAAACTTTCTAAAATTAAAGAAGTTAGAGAGTAGTAAAACTTAGATTACTCATTAAGAAATTAACGTCCTCTATAGATTTAGAGGGCGTTATTTATTTTTAGCTTCATTCCAAAACACGTCCATTTCGGCAAGAGTCATATCCTTTAATGATTTGTTCATCTCTTTGGCTTTGCCTTCAAGGTATTGAAACCTTTTAATGAATTTTTTATTTGTTCGTTCTAAAGCATTTTCAGGGTTTACTTTAAGAAATCGAGCGTAATTTATCATCGAGAATAATACGTCTCCAAACTCAGCTTCGATTTTTTCTTGGTTGTTTTCAGAAATTTCATGTTGAAGTTCACCAAGTTCTTCTTGAAGCTTTTCAAAAACTTGATGCGGCTCTTCCCAGTCAAAACCAACACCTACAACTTTTTCTTGAATCCTACTCGCTTTTACAACCGCAGGTAGTGATTTTGGAACTCCTTCCAATACGCTTTTCTTACCTTCTTTCAATTTTAAGTTCTCCCAATTACGCTTCACTTCAGCTTCATCAGCAACCTCAACATCTCCATATATGTGTGGATGACGAGAAATCAACTTATCACAAATGGAATTACAAACATCGGCTATATCAAAGTCGTTGGTTTCACTCCCAATCTTAGCGTAGAACACAATGTGTAAAAGCACATCGCCTAATTCCTTTTTCACCTCATCCAAATCATTGTCTAGAATAGCGTCGCCCAGCTCATAAGTTTCCTCTATCGTCAAATGGCGGAGAGATTCCATAGTTTGCTTTCTATCCCATGGACACTGCTCTCTGAGCTCATCCATAATAGTTAGCAAACGGTCAAAAGCTTTAAGCTGATCTTTTCGAGAATTCATAATTTATAATTTTTAAAATTAAGCATGCTAAAACAAAGCATGATTTTCAGAGCGAGATATCATTTCAACTTATAGTGTTTCAAAAGTAAATTCTCATACATTTTATCGGGTAAGATTCGTTTCAAAACAATAGAGAATTTCTGTAGTGGTGCTCCTACTTTATAGTGAATTTTAGGATTAGGAGTGTTTATAATTTTATAAATCGCCTTAGCCATTTTCATAGGATCTTCACCCACATCAACATGCTCATCCATTAACTTAAGTGTATTACTATAAGCATTCTTATAAGGAGAGTTTTCCAACACAGGAGAATGATATCGACCCGCAGCAATATTAGTTGCAAAATCACCAGGAGCAACATTGGTCATTTTAATACCAAATTGAAGCGTTTCCATTCGCATTGCTTCGACAGTAATTTCAAGAGCAGCCTTAGTTGCAGAATAAATCCCTCTATACGGCAAACCCATATAACCAGCAATAGATGTAATGTTAAGTATATGTCCGTAGCCTTGATTTCTCATCTGTGGCAATACTTCTTTTATAACATTTATTGGCCCAAACAAATTAGTGTTAAACGCATTCTTGATTTCAGTTTCCGGCGTTTCTTCTATAGGTCCAGTAATCCCAACCCCTGCATTATTAATTAAAACATCTAGCTTTTCTGTTTTGTTGATTACTTCGGAAATAGCTTTTTGTATAGAATCAAGATCGTTAACATCCATTTTAACCAACGGAAATTTTGAATCTTTTACCCTATCCGGATTCCGACTTGTACCATAAACCTGATATTTTTTCTCAACGAGAAATTCTCCAATAGCTTTCCCTATTCCTGAGGAAGCTCCTGTAATAAATACTACTTTAGACATAAGATATGGATGAATCACAAAGGTGCGCTTATGCCCTTAGTTTTCCAAATTTGAATTAAAAGGATTTTGAAAATGTATTGAAAAAATAATTTATTTAAATCGAACACTAAAAGAAAGTAGTAATTGGATAAAAGATGAAAAATTTGAAGAAAAAAAGATGAGTTATATCCAATAAAAAATGGCAAGCTACCTACATCACACCGCTACGACCATCTACCTTTGCTGCGTTCCCGCCCTGGAGGATTCAACAGGAGCTGGTTGTGTAGGACTTGCCGGTGCAAAGATACACTTTTTAAGCCTTTATCCAAACGCTTTTGCATTTCAATATTAATAAATACCTTGCGGAAAATTAATTTGTAATTATGAAGTTTTATAATCTATTGCCTCTAACGTTTTTATTCCTTCTTTTCACAAATTGTGGAGACTCAAACAGTGAAAATGAAGTCTTTAATTTAGAAGTAGTTAACAAGAAAAGAACCTATACTCCTAACGACGTTGTAACTGTTAATTTGAGTAATGACAAAGGCATTACTGCAGATTCTGTCGCATATTTTTTAAACAAAGAAAGACTAAAGGTTTCTGGAAACGAAATTTCTTTAGATGGACATAAATTAGGTCAAAGATCTATTAACGCAAAAATTTATAAAAACGGAAAGGAATATAGCGCATCAGACGACATTACGGTTGTTTCAGCTATAAAACCTAAGATATACACATATAAGGTAATTGAGACCTACCCACACGACATTAGAGCTTACACACAAGGCCTAGAGTTTCACAACGATACTCTATATGAAAGTACTGGCCAATACAAACAATCTTCTCTTAGAAAAACTGATTACAAAACAGGAAAAGTTCTTCAGAAAGTAGATTTAATAGATAGTTATTTTGGCGAAGGTCTTACCATTCTAAACAACAAGATCTATCAACTCACTTGGAGAGAGAACACCGGATTAATCTACAATCTAAAAACCTTAGAACAAACAGGAACTTTTGTTTACGGTAAAAGCCGTGAAGGATGGGGACTTTGCCATGATGGAAAAAACATCTATAAAAGTGATGGAACTGAAAAAATCTGGACACTTAATCCAAACACTTTAGCTGAAATGGATTATATCGAAATCTTCACCAACACGAGTAAGATAAACAGTGTAAACGAACTTGAATGGGTTGACGGAAAGATATATGCCAATGTGTATCAAAAAAGCTCAATCGCTATTATTGACCCATCAAGTGGTGCTGTTGAAGGTGTAATCGACCTATCTGATTTAAAAGATAAAGTTACACAACACCCTACTTTAGATGTGCTAAACGGAATTGCATATAAAGGAGAACCAAACATTCTTTATATTACGGGGAAAAATTGGGATAAGCTATTTAAGATTGAAATCATAGAAAAGTAATTAAACGCTACCTTCTTAAATTCTACAAGATAATCCTCCTAGATTATTTCAAATAACAATAATAAGCGTTTCAAAAAGTTATATTTTTACAATAAATTTTCTTTAAATGAAGTATTTATATGGTTTGGCAATTTTATGCTGCCTTCTAGTTTGGAGTTCTTGCAGAAATGATTTCGAAACAGTTGCTAGCACAGGAAACCTTAGTTTTTCAAAAGATACGGTTTATCTCGATACAATTTTTTCTAACATAGGATCTAGCACTTACAATCTAAAAGTTTATAACAATAGTAAAGACGATATTCACATCCCGAGTCTTCGTCTTGCTCAAGGAGAGTCATCGCAATACCGTTTAAACGTTGACGGAATGCCAGGAAAAGTATTCGAAAACGTTCAGGTTTTAGCCAAGGATAGTATTTTCATCTTTGTTGAAACAACATTCGACGTAACTAATGCACCAACCTCACCTAACGAATTCCTCTACACAGATCAAATCCTTTTTGACACAGGCGCAAACCAACAAAAAGTAGAATTGGTAACTTTAGTAAAAGATGCTGTTTTTCTCTATCCAGAAAAATATAATGATGGCACATACGAAACCCTAGTCCTTGGTTCGGGTGAAGATGCCGTAGAAATTCCAGGGTTTATTCTAGACGATAATGAGCTGACATTTACTAATGAAAAACCCTATGTCATTTACGGATTTGCAGCTGTTCCTAGTAATAAAACCTTAACTGTTGAAGCTGGCGCCCGTGTTCACTTTCATGCAGATAGTGGAATCTTAGTAGCTTCTAACGCTTCAATAAAAGCAATGGGAGCCCCAAGCCTTGACCGAGAAGCGATGGAGAATGAAGTTGTTTTTGAAGGAGACAGATTAGAACCAGGCTTTGCTAATGTGCCTGGACAATGGGGATATATCCGGTTAACTAGCGGAAGTGTGGATAATGAATTTAATCATACTACTATTAAAAACAGCATGGCTGCTCTAATTGTTGAAGACAGTCCCGTAACTTTAAAAAATGTACAAATTTACAATAGTTCAAACATTGGACTTTTAGCAAGAACAGGAAATATCTACGGCGAAAACGTTGTAATAAATAACAGCGGACAATCGTCTTTAGCATTACAACTTGGCGGAAGCTATGAGTTTAACCATTGTACTTTTGCAAATTATTGGACAAATGGATTTAGAAGTTTTCCTTCAGTAACTATTGAAAACACATTAGAAACAGAAGAAGTTCTTTTTGTTTCGGATTTAGTAAAAGCAGATTTCACAAATTGTATTATCTACGGAAATGATCGTCGAGAACTTGCTCTTTCAAGAAGTAACGAAGCGGAATTCAACTTTAGCTTCAAAAATAGCTTAATCCGTTTTGAAGATGACAGGGGTGATTATGCCAACAATCCGCTTTATAATTTTGCTGAAGAATCTCTTTACAGCAATATCCTTTTTAATGCTAATCCATACTTCCAAAATAGTATTAAGAACAATTTTAATATAGAAAGTGGTAATTCGGGTGCTGAAAACATTGGACTAAACGGCGTTTCTCCAGCACTTGACTTAAATGGAACACCTAGAAACTCTCCTCCAGATGCGGGTGCATATGAAAGCACTGTTTTTCCAGAAGATTAACTATAAATAGACATAGCCTAAAAACATTGGAGCCCGCTAAATAGCGGGCTCCAATGTTTTTAAA
>DATGMT010000096.1:0-3711 GCA_035307265.1 Aequorivita sp. | reverse complement strand
GAAAGATGAGTTAGAAATGATTGAGAAAATGCACCACGAAATAGAATTCTCTGAAGAAAGATGGGAAGATAGGTTTTGGGACAAGTCATTTAAGGTTTAGCAGGAAAATACTTCTTTAGGTAACAAAAAACTCCGAATGATTCAATCTCATTCGGAGCTTTATATGTTTTAAAATATTGAGTGTTTAAGCGCTTATCACACAATCTTCACAATCCTTTACTTCGCCGTAATAAGTCTCACGGTATTTATGGATTGTTTTAAACGGGATGTTTAAGAACGTTTTCTGTATGTAAACCACATTTGCGGTAAACATTCCCATTTTTTGTGTAAATCTTTTTTCTGTTTTTGTTTTTCGTTTCACTGAAACTAAGTTCATAACGTAATCTTCTGATTTTGAGTTTATGCAAATAAACAAAACACAATGGCCAATCCCAAACTTAGAGCGTTAAAGGTGGGTTAAAGCGTCCCTCGGCTTCGCTATGGAACCATCTTTGGACTTTGACTGGGCTCGCTCATCTATAAACTCTCCCACAGCTTAGCTTGGGAACCATTCATCTGAAACCTCTGGGCTCTGCTTGGTGAATTGCACCTAGCTTGGCTAGAAGATTGGTTAGATTTAAACTTTTCTTAGTTTCTTTTCCCATTTCCAGGCTGAGGCTAATGCTTCTTCCATGGTTCTTTCGGTTTTCCAACCTAAGATGTTATTAGCTTTTTTTGTGTCAGCATAAACTGAAATTACATCGCCAGGTCTTCGACCTACAATTTTATAGTTCAGTTTTTCTCCTGTTGTTTTTTCAAAGGAATTCACTACTTCTAAAACAGAACTACCTCTTCCCGTTCCTAAGTTAAAAACTTCATAGTTGGTTTTATTCTTCTTTTCTAACAGACGCTCCAATGCAATAACATGGGCTTTTGCAAGATCAACTACGTGTATGTAATCGCGAATGCAGCTGCCGTCTTCGGTTGGATAATCATCACCAAAAACAGAAAGTTGCTCTCTAATTCCGGCTGCTGTTTGAGTAATAAAAGGAACTAAGTTTTGTGGCACTCCTGCTGGTAACTCACCAATTTCAACAGTTTCGTGGGCGCCAATAGGATTAAAGTATCTCAGTGCTATCGTGTTTAAAGAAGTAACAGCACAGGTGTCTTTTAGAATTTCTTCACTAATTTGCTTTGTGTTACCATAGGGTGAAGTAGCTACTTTTACGGGTGCGTCTTCAGTAATGGGAAGTGAATCTGGCTCGCCATAGACTGTACATGAAGAACTAAATATAAAGTTTTCTATTTCGTTTTTTCCACATTCTTGAAGCAAATAGACTAACGTATTAATGTTGTTTTCATAATACAGCAATGGGTTTTCAACACTTTCGCCTACTGCTTTACTTGCAGCAAAGTGGATAATTCCAGCAATATCTTTATTCCTCTCAAAGAAATCAGTCACATCAGATTTCATGCGAAGATCTAATCTTTCAAATTTAGGCGACTTATCTGTGATATTGGTAATTCCTTCTAAAACGTCCAAAGAAGAGTTAGAAAGATTGTCTATTATGATTACTTCGTAACATGAATTTTGTAACTCTACTACTGTGTGGGATCCTATATAGCCCAAACCACCTGTAACTAATATTTTATTCATACTTACCTCTTGTACATACAAGAGTCATTTTTTTAATTTATAAAATTGCAAATCACTTCCTATTGCTTCTATTAACCATTGATAAATGGTCATATAATTAAGCAACAGCAAAGTTTATTTTACTTATTTTGTTATAAAATCGATAATATTTTTCGCAATATAAATAATCTGCTCATCATCTAGTTCAGTGTGCATTGGTAAAGAAATTACTTCTTTTACCAATTGATTAGTCACTGGGAAGTCTGATTCTTTATATCGCTCATCCCGATATGCTTTCTGGGAGTGAAGAGGTATTGGATAATACACACCACATGGAATATCTTTATCGTTAAGATATTTTACTAGTGCATCACGATCTGTATTCTTAAGTCTTAAGGTGTATTGATGAAAAACATGACAATTACAGTCTTCATATTTTTCAGTTTTACATGTTTCGCAAGTAGAGGGTGTGATTATTTGTTCAATTCCACGAAAGGCCTCAGTATACTTTGTTGCTGATTTTTTCCGTGCATTATTGTAATCATCTAAGTGGGGTAGTTTTGCTCTTAAAACAGCTGCTTGAATAGAATCTAATCTACTGTTTACTCCCACAACGTCGTGATGATATCTCACGTACA
This sequence comes from Aequorivita sp., assembly GCA_035307265.1. Classification (GTDB taxonomy): domain Bacteria; phylum Bacteroidota; class Bacteroidia; order Flavobacteriales; family Flavobacteriaceae; genus Aequorivita. The sequence continues at coordinate 1,458 of DATGMT010000096.1, read as the reverse complement.
TTCCGTGATTGACAATTCCTCTAATTTTGTGTGCTAAATCATCGTCATTTGTAAAAATAGCACCTCCATCGCCGTAACAACCTAAATTCTTGGAAGGAAAGAAAGATGTAGCAGCAACATGGCCTATAGTTCCAGTCTTTTTCTTCGATCCATCTTTTGAAATGTAATCTGCACCAATACCTTGTGCATTATCTTCAATTACATAAAGATTGTGTTCCTTAGCAATAGCCATAATTTCGTCCATATTAGCAGCCATTCCAAACAAATGAACTGGAACGATGGCCTTAGTTTTTGGAGTGATGGCTTTTTTTATGGCTTCAACATTAATATTGAAATCGTTTGGATTTACATCTACTAATACGGGCGTTAGCTGAAGTAAAGCAATCACCTCTACCGTTGCAGCGAAAGTGAAATCTGCTGTTATCACTTCGTCTCCAGGTTTTAAACCTAACCCCATCATGGCAATCTGAAGTGCATCTGTACCATTTGCACATGGAATTACGTGCTTCACACCCAAATACTCCTCAAGTTCTTTTTGAAAATTATGAACTTCTGGACCGTTTATGAAAGCTGTAGTTTCAATAACTTCTGCTATTGAACTATTTACTTGTTCTTTTATTTGTGCATACTGACCTTTAAGGTCAACCATTTGAATTTTTTTCATCCGTAAAATTATAAGTTCTGCAAAATTACGAAAATGTTAATTGTGAATAGTGATTTTAAGCAATGGGTTTAATCATAATGCAATCAAAACTTAATATTTCATAAATAGTGATAAATACTAAAAGCAAATCTATAGTTTCAATCTCTGCACACTAATAATCTTCTTTTACTACTTTTACACTCTATGCACAGCGTTTACAATTTTCTAATTAAAGTAGCTTCTTTTGGACTGAGGATAATAGCTCAATTTAGTCCGAAAATGAAACAATTTATAAACGGAAGAAAAAATGTTTTTGAAACACTCCAAAAGCATATTTTACCTACAGACGAAACAATATGGTTTCACTGTGCATCCCTAGGAGAATTTGAACAAGGCGTTCCGATTATTGAAGAAGTAAAAAGAATAAAACCAAATCATAAAATTATAATTAGTTTCTTTTCACCTTCAGGATTTGAAGTGAAGAAGAACACACCATTAGCAGACCAAGTTGTATATCTTCCTTTAGACACGCCATCGAATGCAAAAAGATTTATAGATATAATACATCCATCACTTGTGTTTTTTATTAAATATGAGTTTTGGCCAAACTATCTTTTTGAACTAAAAAAGAAAGAAATTCCTGTTTTATTAATTTCAGGAGTGTTTAATGAAAACCATATCTTTTTTAAATCCTACGGAGGATTTATGAGAAAAGCTCTTCGCACCATCGACCATTTTTTTGTACAAGATGACAACTCAAAAACTCTATTAAAGACCATCGGAATTAAGGAAGTTACAGTAAGTGGCGACACTCG
>DATGMT010000095.1:0-10605 GCA_035307265.1 Aequorivita sp. | reverse complement strand
TTCGGAAGAAGGTCCGTCGCGTTATCCAAATAGTAAATGGCAATCTATAGCCGCATACGTGACCGATGAATTTAAAATGAATGATAAATTCACGTTGAGTGGGGGAGTTCGATACAATTTTATATCCTTGGATGCTGAATTCGATACAGCTTTTTATCCTTTGCCTTTTGAAGATGCTAAGCTGAATAATGGAGCGTTAACGGGCAGTGTTGGTGGAGTTTATCGTCCTTCAGAAAAATGGACCTTTCGAGCAAATTTAGGAACTGCTTTCCGTGCTCCTAATGTTGATGATGCAGGAAAAGTATTCGACTCCGAACCTGGTAGAGTAGTAGTTCCTAATCTTGATTTAAAACCAGAATACGCTTATAATGCTGATTTAGGAGCAGCTACAATTGTTGGAGAGTCTGTAAAACTAGATGCTACAGCATATTATACACTTTTGAAAAACTCACTTGTTCGACGAGATTTTAAGTTAAACGGCCAAGACAGCATCATATATGCCGGAGAATTAAGCCAGGTTCAAGCTATTCAAAATGCGTCGTCGGCCTATGTTTATGGGGTTCAATTTGGCGTGTCGGTAGAGCTAACGGAGAGTTTAAAAGCTAGTTCTAATGTAAATTTTCAAAAGGGAAAAGAAGAGTTAGATAATGGCGAAAAGAGTGCGATGAGGCACGTAACTCCTGTTTTTGGTGTTTCTAGATTAAACTACAAAGCCGATAGATTAACAATGGAACTAAATTTCATTTTTAATGGTAAAATGGATTTTGATAAAATGCCTGAAGGTGAAAAAAGCAAAACTGAAATCTATGCTCTCGATGAAAATGGAAATCCATATTCGCCTTCTTGGTATACTTTAAATTTCAAATCACTTTATAGTTTGAACCATATTTTTGATATAAGCGGAGGGATAGAAAATTTAACCGATCAACGCTATCGCCCTTATAGCTCGGGGATTTCGGGAGCTGGAAGAAACTTTATTTTAGGCTTAACTGCTTACTTTTAAACCGGAAATAGATATTGTTATCTTTCCATATTGAGCTCTTAATCAGGTTTCGGTATAATAGTTGTTCTTATTTTTATAAAAAAAAGTATCATGAAAACATTTGGTCTTATTCTATTGTCTGCTTTACTTTTCTTCGGAAATAGTACGGCTCAAAATAAAGAACTTAAAAAAGAAGTGAATCAAGAAGTAGTTTCATTATCTCTTGGAGAACTAGTGAAGTCAAAGAATTTTGAGTTTGTAGCTAACACAGCTATGCCGTTAGGACAGCCTTCAATAAATTTAGTTGGAAATGAATACTCCGTTGTTTTTTCTGCTGAAAAGATTGTGAGCGATCTTCCGTATTTTGGTGTTGCTACTCGATCTGCGGGATTGGAGAGAGATAAAGGGATGCGTTTTGAAGGCGAGCCAATAGATTTTAAAGTTGTCGATTTAAGAAACGGTTATAGAGTAAAAGCAACCATTAAAACGGATAGAGACAGGTGTACTTTATCGTTGGAAATAGGAAATTCTGGTTATGCTACATTGACTATCGATAGTAAAAACCGAGAATTAATTAGTTATCAAGGAGAAGTTAGAAGACTGAGATAAAGTTCAGCTTTTATCTATGCTGCTAATAGTCTGTGATTTGTAATTGGCTATTACTTTCCTCTAAATCCTTTGAAAATAAAAGACATTAACCACGCAGGTCCGATTAATAAAAACTGAATGTCTTTTAAAAAGGACGGCTTTTTCCCTTCTACTTTATGGCCGTAAAATTGACCAATCCAAGCCAATATAAAAACACAAAGCGCGATTACCCATAAGGGATAACTAGAATTGTGAAGTACGAAATCTGAAATAAATAAACTGCTACCTATAAAAAAAAACATCCCTAATGCAATGGGAATTGAAAGGTAGAAATAGTATATAAGCACTGGAATCATCACGATGACTACCCAATTGGAGAAGAAACTTTCATCAAATATTCCAACCAAAAAGGAAGTAGGGATAGAGTAGAACAGCGCAATTATAGACCAAAAGATCAAGGGAACACAAATCCAATGGATTAGCTTATTTGTTTCGTTTTGATGACTCTCGCCATATTCATCAAGCAGAATTTGTAGTTTTTTGCTCATCGAGGAATAATTATTTCTAGTTGTTTATAAATCAATATCTATTAAAACGGAATAAATTAATTTTCAATTTCATCATATTCGTCTTCCCATATTAAATGTCCCTAAAGCTTCAAATTAAGAAATATTCAACTTCAATAAATACAAGGTCTTTTACATTGATTGAAAGATAGTGAAAATGTATAAAATCTTGCTTAAATATTATTGATTAGCACGGTGTAAAGCTGAGGCTTCAAGTCTGGCTTATTGCAAGCAAGGGAGAGAGGCACTTAGAGTATTTTTATTTAGCGATAACATGTTATTTTATTCACCGCTGAAAATTTATTAATCAGAAATCATGTTTAATCAACTTAATATAATTGACTAATCATTATGGAGTTAGTCTTATGTCTCAATTCTTTCAGCAAAAGCGGACTTACATTTTAGTCAGACACGACTAAATTAAATTTAGAAATATTTCTTCTTGGCACGCTTGTAGATTATCTATCTATACTATCGAAAAAATCAGTTATTATGAAAAATATTATTACTACCTGTGTATTTCTCATAAGTCTTGGTGTTTTTGCACAAGAAGCGGGAAAAGTTGGAGAGCTTTTGAAAAATGAAGCTAATACCAAACAAATGAAGTCTGAGCGAAGTAGTGAATCCTTAATCAGGTATGAAACTCGGCCAGAAAACCCTAACTACCGTAATCGAGGGCGTAACAATCAACCGAATACTCGAGTTAACCCTAATCGCCGTTGGAACTATACGCATGGAAATTCTGAAGTGTTTTTAAGAATTCCAGAGCATGGTTTCTTCACTGTAGAACTCGGAGATCAAATGATTAGTAATGCGAATGGGAAATTTAGATTTTTCGATCTGAGAAGCGGTATTGTCACGATTTCTATTTATGAAAATAATTATCTCATTTACAGAACAAGGTTTAATGTTAGGAATAACACAAGAACTGTATTGGATTTCTTTCCCGACTATGGTTTATATCTATTAGGGAATTATCCTTTACAAAAACAAGCGTATGGTTTTGATGAGTGGGATGAAATTTGGAATGATCCCTATTTCAACCATAACGACTCTTGGAGCGGAAATACTGGTCATTATAGAAACGTGATGAACAATCGTGATTTTAAAGAGTTTATTTCTTCAGTTGAAAGAAATGCAAATTTTGATAGCGATAAGGTCGCAATGATTTCATCAGTGGTGCGAAACACATATTTCAATTCAGATCAAATCCGAAGCATATTAAAAACCTTGAGTTTTGATAAAGACAAACTAACGGTTGCAAAAGAGCTTTATGCAAGGTGTGTGGATAGACAAAACTACTATCTGGTTTACGATGCTTTTGATTTTGACAGCTCAAAAAGAGAGCTCAGTGAGTTTGTGTCAAGGTCATAAGTTTTCAAATAAAAAGCATATAACAAATATGAAGTAACTTCTAATTCTCAAGATAAACTGAGTTAAATGAAAGCCCGAGTATATTTGAAACCTCAACAATTTAAATAGTCACTGATTGTTTGAAATGTTGAGGTTTTAAGTTGGTTATTGAAATTATAACTTTCTTTGTAAGCAGTATTTAAACTTATCAAATTTGGTTGCATTAATCTGTAGGTCCTTCAGACAATGAAAAACAAATACGTTGAAACAAAAAGAGTGAAAAAACCATGGCCCACAAAAGCTGCAATGGAGCAGGTGTATGAAATGAAGTTATGGGGCGACAATAACACTGATTTTTATTCTGGAATAGGTTCACATAGTCCTGAATTAGTAAATCCATATATTGAAGTTGTATCTTCATTTTTAAAGAACTTTGACCATCCTTTAATAGTATGTGATTTGGGCTGCGGCGACTTCAATGTAGGGAAGGAGTTGGTTCAATACACCAATAAATACATTGCTGTGGACATAGTCTCAGACCTTATTGTACATAATAGGAAAAACTTCAAATTAGAAAATTTAGAGTTTCATTGTTTAGATATCGCAGTGGATGATTTGCCTAAAGGAGATAGTGTGTTGTTAAGGCAAGTTCTTCAGCATTTATCGAACGCGGAAGTACATAGTATAGTGGAGAAACTTTACGGTTTTAAATATGTTATTGTAACAGAGCATTTACCTAATGGATATTTTTCACCGAATAAAGATATAATTTCAGGTCAAGGAATTAGATTGAAAAAACAAAGTGGTTTGAACTTGTTGGAGCCTCCTTTCAATTTTAAGGTAAAAGAAGAAAAGCAATTGTTGTCTATTAAACTGAAAGATGGAAAAGGGATTATAGAAACCACACTCTATGAAATGTTTTAAGCTTTCCCGATTATCAGACGCACTCTTATTTTTATAAAACCTTCAGTCAATATTGTTTAAGCTACAGAAAGGTGAGGTTTACAATACTAATTCCTCAAAAAGGCGATCTAAAGTTTCATCTAGATTATCGCTAAACCCATTGTGAGGTCTTGAGGTTTGCAAAGACGAGCTACGCTGTGCAGTAAGCCATCTAAATCTGTCGGGTTTATCCCATTCTGAAATTGGACCTCCATCTTTAGATCCTAAGCATATTTTTTCAAAAGCTATTAGGATTTTTTCAAACTCCCTTAATTCCAATTCACAGTCAAAGAGGCTTAGTTTTTCAATGTCTAAATGGTATTTACAATTCAAGTATTTCGCATTCTTGCAGAATAGTATAACTCCAATATTGAGAAATTCTTCCCGTTCCACACGAGGCACAAAACGGATAGTCGCGTATTCATATAAGTGTTTTCCGGGCATCCTGAATTTGCTTTACAAAGTTTATTGAATTGTTTTTTCTGAGTACTAAAAAATCATAATACACCTTTCTGATTTCTTCTGCAGACATTTCACTTCCTTCCCATTCTAACCAGTCTAAGGGGATGAGGTTGGTTATTTCTTTTAGTTTTTCATCTGAAACAAGGTTGACAAGCTCATCATTCAATTTATCTACCATAGTGGCTTGAGGCAGCAAAACGTGATCTTTAATATAAGGAAAAGGACTTAGCGCCTGTTTTTCCCAATTGTCCCATGCATGGTGAAAATAGAAGGTTGCGCCGTGATCTATCAACCATAGCTCCTTGTGCCAAATGAGCATATTGGTGTTTTTAACCGTTCGATCTATATTGGCTGTATAAGCATCGAGCCACACGATTTTTGAAGCTAAAAGCTCGTCTATTTTTGTCGCTACCGGATCATAAGTGAGTGCGCCAGAAAGAAAGTGTAGACCTAAGTTGAGGCCTTGACTTCCTTTTAAAAGATCCTGAATTTCTTCATCGCCTTCGCTTCGGCCAAATGCTTCATCTAGGTTGGCGAAAACTAATTCAGGAACAGGTAGTCCCAAAACTCTTGCTATTTCACCTCCAAGTAATTCCGCAATCAAAGCCTTTACTCCATGGCCCGCACCACGAAATTTAAGGACGTATTTAAATTCATCATCGGCTTCGGCTAAAGCAGGTAAAGAACCTCCTTCTCTAAGTGGGCTGATATATCGCGTAACGTTTACGGTGCGAAGCTCTATTTTTCTATTAGGCATGTGCAATTGTATAATATTGCAAAATTAGTCTTATTTGTTGAACAAGAGAATTGTTATCGAGTGTGCGATATTTTATTTATAGACTCCTTGCTACTATGTTCACCTCTAAGGTTTAAAAATCTAGAAAGAATGATTAATTAAACCTGATTGATTGTCAGGATATTAATAAGCAGGTTTTGAGTCTTACGTCTATTAGTGGAGCGTTCTTAAATCTTAGTCGGACACGACTAATTTTATTAAGAATCATTCAGTCATAAGTTAAGCCTATAGGTATTTACGATTAAATGTGAAATATTCATAGAGTCTTAATTTCCCTGATTTTAATTTGTATTTTTGCAAAAATTCATAAAAACCCCTAAAAGGATACCCTATTGAATCTTACTATTGAAAACATTCTTCTTGTAGGTTCTATACTGCTTTTAATTAGCATATTTGCTGGTAAAACCTCCTATAAATTTGGGGTTCCTACTTTAATTCTATTCCTTGGGATTGGAATGTTGGCCGGTGAAGATGGTATTGGAGGAATTACTTTTAACGACCCACAAATTTCTCAACTCATTGGGGTTGTATCTCTAAACTTTATATTGTTTTCGGGAGGTTTAGACACCGATTGGAAGGCAGTGAAACCTATTGTAAAAGAAGGTATAATGCTTTCGACCTTAGGGGTGATGCTAACCGCTTTTTCTCTTGGCGCATTTGTTTATTATGTAACAGATTTCACTATTTATGAGAGTTTACTCCTTGGAAGTATAGTATCATCAACCGATGCCGCAGCGGTTTTCTCAATCCTTCGTTCAAAAAATCTGGCTCTAAAAACTAATTTACGACCTACCTTAGAAATGGAGAGTGGTAGTAACGACCCAATGGCCTACGTGCTAACCATTATGTTCTTAGGGTTGGTAGTGAACCAAGACCAGAGTTTTGTGTCGATGATTCCTGTGTTCTTTCAGCAAATGATTCTCGGTATTATTGCTGGATTTGGTTTCGGAAGACTGAGTAAAATTGTGATAAATAGAATAAAACTTGACTTCGAAGGTCTATACCCGGTTCTTGTTATAGCTTTAATGTTTATAACATTTTCGGTGACAGATGCGGTTGGAGGAAACGGGTTTTTAGCAATTTATATCTGTGCTGTTTACTTAGGAAATAAATATCTAATCCATAAAAAAACCATTTTAAGAATGTATGATGGGTTGGCGTGGCTATTTCAAATTGTTCTTTTCCTTACGTTGGGGCTTTTAGTGCTGCCAACTCAAATAGTTCCAGTAATTGGAATTGGCCTTGTTATTTCATTATTCCTAATGTTTGTAGCCCGACCCTTAAGCGTTTTTATAAGTTTGATTCCTTTTAAAATGAAATTGCGACGTCGCTTTTATATTTCATGGGTTGGTTTGCGCGGTGCTGTACCTATTGTGTTTGCTACCTATCCTTTGTTAGCGGGAATTGAGAAGGCAAATATGATTTTTAATATTGTCTTTTTTATATCTGTAACTTCAATTTTAATTCAAGGAACCACACTTTCCGTTGTTGCAAAATGGTTGAATGTGGGGCTGCCTGAAGAGAGTAAACCTTTAAGTCCTACTGAAGAGTTTTTATCAGAACACCCTAAAACTGAAATGCGGGAAATTGGGATAGGGAACACAAATAAGGCGGTTGGAAAAATGATTGTAGATCTTGAATTTCCTGAGAAAGCCATTATTGCAATGATTAAACGAGACGATAAATACATCACTCCAAACGGGAGCACAATCATTAAAGGAGGTGACGTGTTAATTGTACTTTCCGATTCAAAAGAAGGAATTAAAAAAGTGTATAAATCTCTCAACGTTAAAGAGTACGCTATTGGGAGAGCTCTTTCATAAAGCTTAAATTCTTTCTGTTTTCCAATCCATAGCTGAGTAATAGTTCTTAACTGTTTTCTAACTATTTCAATTTCTCATCGCCAATTCTTTTGGTTAATTTTGAGCAAAACAACAAATAGATGAAAATAGTAGTATCTCCAGCCAAAACGTTAGATCTTAAATCCAAACTTCCAACCTCTCGTGCTACTCAACCACAGTTTTTAGAAGCAGCTGAAAAGATAAATAGAAAGTTAGAACGCATGAGTAAAAGCGATCTTTCAGAGTTGATGGGAATCAGCGATAAGCTTGCAGAACTCAACTATCAACGATATAAAGAATTTACAGTTCCTTTTACTAAAGAAAATGCACGACCAGCTATTTACACCTTTTCAGGTGATGTGTATGCAGGATTCGACGCCTATACGCTTCCAATAGAGAAATTAGATCTTCTGCAAGACTCTTTGCGCATTTTATCTGGAATGTATGGCATTTTGCGTCCGCTAGATCTTATGCAACCATATCGATTGGAAATGGGAACTAAGTTAGGGGTCGATAGAAAAAATGACTTATATGAATTTTGGAAGAAATCCTTAACTAAGTCATTGAATGATGAGTTAAAAGATGGAGAGCTTTTTTTGAATTTAGCGAGTGTAGAATATTTCAAGGCTATAGATGATAAGAAGCTAAAAGTAGATGTTGTTTCTCCTGTTTTTAAAGACATGACAAAAGGAAAGTTGAAAATTGTTTCTTTCTATGCTAAGAAGGCGAGAGGTAGTATGACACGCTTCGCAATTGATAACAATATTAGTTCATTAGAGGATGTAAAATCTTTTGACTACGATGGCTACCGCTATAGCGAAGAGCATACAGAAAAAGAACTAGAGCCTGTGTTTATCAGATAAAACCCGAGTAGTTTCGATCTGGCACATTGAGGGCAGCTTACTTTTTAAAATTCAAGAAAATTTGTTTCATCACGTTCATCCATACCCGCCGTATATACCTGAAAATGCAACGAAGCTGATTGTAGGTACACTTCCTCCGCCACGTTTTACTACAGGTGAATTAAAAGAAGGCGATGTTGATTTTTGCTATGGAAGTCGTGATGGGCAATTATGGCAAATCATTGATCAGTTATTCGGTTTAAACTTAAAGTTTGAAACTACTGCTGAAGCTATTGAACAGCGCGAGCATTTTCTTCATTCAAGAGATATAGGAATTTGCGATATGGTGGCTTCGGCAAAACGAGCTAAAATAGATGCGTCGGATATAGGGATGGAGCAAGTTCAATTGAGAGACTTAGTGAAGATTCTTCAGCAAAATCCAAAGATTGATACGCTTTTGTTTACTGGTGGAAACAGCAAAAATGGTCCAGAGTATTTTTTTCGTAAAAACTTGAAATCTTATGATGTGAAGCTAAAAGTAAAATCGTCTAAAATGCCGCGTATTCACGAGTTTGAGCTTCCGGAGGTGGGTCGAGTTATAAAAACAGTTTCGCTTCTAGCTCCCTCTGGAGCAGCAAATAGAGCAATGGGCAGCCTTTCACTATATAAAAAAATGAAAAAGGAAAACCCTAATCTCACAGCTATAGACTTTAGGGTAGAGCAGTACAAACCTTTCTTTTGAGCACAAGAGTCTGTCAATCCTTCTCCACACCCACATTTTGCTTATCTTTGTAAGTCAATCAAAAAATCAACATTAACAATGAAAAAAACACTCTCTCTTTTGGTGTTGCTTGCTGTGATATCGGCTTGTCACGATTCAAAAGATAAATCTTCAAAAGATGATGCTCAAATGGATGGAACTGAAAACCCATTAATGGCAGAAAGCACTTTGCCTTATTTTGCACCCGATTTCTCAAAAATTAAGAATGAACACTTCAAACCTGCCATGATTCAAGGAATGGAGGAGCAGAAAAAGGCTGTAGAAAGTATTGCAAATAGTTCTGAAGAACCAACCTTTGAAAACACTATTGTAGCTCTAGAAAAAAGTGGAGAGCTTTTAGGGCGTGCTAGCCAAGTGTTTTATGCATTAGCATCTGCACACACTAACGACGATATACAAGTTATATCTGAAGAAATGGCACCTAAGTTTTCAGCTCAGCAAGATGCAATCTATCTCAACGAGAAACTGTTTAATAGAATAAAAACTCTTTATGAAAAAAGAGAGTCTTTAGGCCTTGACTCAGAATCTTTAAAACTTCTTGAAGACTACTACGAAAACTTCGAAATTGCCGGAGCAAACCTTTCAGCTGAAGACAAAGAAAAGCTAAAAGAAATTAACTCTAATTTGGCTACGCTAACCAATAAGTTTGGAAAAGTATTATTAGCAGCCAATAACGATGGAGCAGTTGTATTTGAAGATAAGAAATACTTAACTGGTGTTTCAGAAGATGTTCTTGAGTCTAGAAAAGTAGAAGATGGAGAAGGGTGGAAAATTCCTTTACAGAACACAACACAACAGCCGCTTCTTCAGTCTATGGATAATAGAGAGGCTCGTGAAGAGTTGTTTACAGCAGGATATATGAGAGCTGATGGAGGAAAGAATGACACGCGAGAGATTGTTGCTCAAATTGTAAAACTACGTACCCAAAAAGCTGAGCTATTAGGCTTTAAAAATTACGCTGAGTGGAGCTTGCAAAATACTATGGCAAAAACTCCGGAAAATGTAAACAACCTTTTTGCAGGATTAGTGGCTGCAGGTACAGCAAAAGCTCAAAACGAATCGGATGAAATCCAGAAAATGATCGCTTCAGAAGGTGAAGATTTTAAGGTTGAGCCTTGGGATTGGAACTACTACGCTGAAAAGGTTAGAATTGCGAAATACGATTTAGATGAAGAGCAAATCAAACCATATTTCGAAATGAATAAAGTTTTAGAAGATGGTGTTTTCTACGCGGCTACTAAACTTTATGGAATTACTTTTAAGAAAAGAACCGATATTCCAACCTATCATGAAGATGTAATGGTGTATGAGCTATTTGAAGAAAATGGTGATCAGTTAGGATTGTTTTATGCCGATTTCTTTGCAAGACCTAGTAAAAGAGGAGGAGCGTGGATGTCTAACTTCGTAACACAATCTAAATTATATAATAAAAAGCCAGTTATTTATAACGTT
>DATGMT010000094.1:0-6742 GCA_035307265.1 Aequorivita sp. | reverse complement strand
TGGCTAGATCACGATGCAGTTATGATGGAACAAATTACTGCTATAAAAAGAGCAGGAGCTAGTCTAATAGCTAGTTACTTTGCAAAAGATGTGGTTAAATTAATATCTTAAAATACAAGATTAAATATTTCTTAACTCGAGTAAATACAATGAAGTTTTGATATAAGTTTGCTCTGTGAAACGTGTTGAACAACATATAGGTAGATTATTTACTTTCCTCGCTATTTTCCTGCTTTACGGAAATATGGCTATGGCAGAAAATACGCTTGATTATAAGCATCAAGTTGTTTTTGCTATTCAAGATGACAATCAGGAAAAGCCATTTGTATTTAACCAAATTACAATTGGAGAAGCCTCACAAACCGTTTCGCCTCAAGAACACTTTGGACTAGGACAAATCGGAATTCATTCCTCTAGTCAAGCCGCTTCTTTTGCTGGAGTATCATGCCTATACAAATCATCTTTTTTCCTTCAGGATAAGAGAAAACAAATTTACCTCTACTTATTTCCCTTCCACTTTTTTTGGTAACGCTTTTGGATTTTTTCGCCGCTTGAACGAGGTTCAAGCACTTACTTATTCAAAAATATTTACCTTAAAAATCATTACACATGGAATTTAACTCAACTGTTGTAGGAGTAATTGTACTATTGATCATACTCGTTCCCGTTATTATGCTACTTGCTAGTTCTTCAGGGAAAAATGAAAAAATTAAAAACTCACTTATAGAACTTTCAAAGACTCAAGGTGTCAACCTTCAGGATATCGACGTTATTGGAAACTTAGTAATCGGTATCGACGATGCCTCAAAAAAGTTGGCATATAGCAGCCAACTAAACCTATCAGAGGATCTTAAAATTATAAACTTAGATGAGCTTAAAAGTTGCCGTACAAAATCTATCAGACAAAATGATCAAATCTTAGATTGGGTAGGGCTAGAATTGGTAGAGATAAACGGAAAAAGAGAAATCCCATTCTATATCGAAACCGATGAAACAGGATTGTCAAGAGATCCTCTAGTGTGTCTGCAAGATGCAAAAAGATGGGAAGAAAAAATCACACTACTTTTAAAGGCTTCTTAATATTTTTTGAAGAACCTTTCTAAAGTGAGTAGTACATTCTAATTGTCTGATTAAGTGCAGTTGAAACTTCGTTGATAATCAACGCTCTAAAGTTCTCTACTGCACTTATTTTGATTTCTAAAATCTCTTATATTTATAAAGAGAAAAACATCTATATTAATTGAAGAATTATTTGGATTCCTTAGAAATGAAGACATTAGAAACAGCATTTTTGCCAACTCCAATTGGAGTTTTAAAGATAATAGGAAGTGAAGATGGTGTGGAGTCTGTTCAGTTTTCAGATTCAAATGAAAATATTTCTGAAGGAATTCCGAGTGGGTTAATAGATGTTGTAAACCAATTACAAGAGTATTTCAACGGTGATAGAATCGAATTCCATCTAAAACTTTCGCCTAAAGGCACAGATTTTCAAAAACGAGTTTGGGACGAATTAACACGAATTCCTTTTGGTCAAACCCAATCCTATCAACAAATTGCGAATAAACTTGGAGACCCCAAGGTTGTTAGAGCAGCTGCTTCTGCTAATGGTAAGAACCCGATTTCAATAATCATTCCGTGTCATCGCGTAATTGGAAGTGATGGATCATTAACGGGTTATTCAGGAGGTTTACAAAGAAAAAAATGGTTGTTGGAACACGAAAACCCGAACAAACAAGAAACCTTATTTTGAACACGCCTAAGTAGGATTTATAGTCTGATAGTCTAATTTCAAACTATTAAAGAAGGAATCAATAGTAGTATCATAATTTGAAACTAAGATAATAATTGTTTTTCCTAAGATAGAGATTTTTTCGTAGCTTTAAAGTCCTCCCCATTGAAATCATTATCTTATGATCAAGCGCATCAATTTGGAAAACATTCTTTTCTTGGATATCGAGACGGTACCTGAGTTTCAGTATTTTGATCAACTAGATGACCAAACAAAACTTCTTTGGGAATTGAAATCTCAATATCAACGTAAAGACGATTTTACTGCTGAAGAGTTCTATGAACGTGCAGGAATATGGGCAGAGTTTGGAAAGATTGTGTGTATTTCTGTAGGCTATTTTGTGTGTAGAGGTGATACACGTAATTTCAGAGTAACTAGCTTCTATGGCGATGAAGAAAAAATATTAAAGGATTTCAAAAACCTTCTTGAAAGTCATTTCCATAAACCACATCATCTACTTTGTGCACATAATGGGAAGGAGTTCGATTTTCCTTATATCGCTAGACGAATGTTAATAAACAGAATTGATCTCCCGTTCAAATTAGATTTATTTGGCAAAAAACCTTGGGAGGTTCCTCATTTAGATACGTTAGAGCTCTGGAAATTTGGTGATTACAAGACGTTCACTTCGCTTAAACTACTCACGCACATTCTAGGAATCCCTTCCCCAAAAGATGATATAGATGGAAGCGAGGTGTACAAAGTTTATTATGAAGATAACGATATAGATAGGATTATTGTTTACTGTGAAAAAGATACAATTGCAGTGGCTCAAATATTTTTAAGACTCCGTAATGAAGATATTTTAACGGAAGATGAAATCCAATCTGTTTAATTTAAAAAATATTAAATATTTAAGTACTGAACGGATGATGATTATAATGATGTTGTGACCAAAATTTAGTAGGTTTGCTACTTACACAAAAAATATTACTTATGACTTTTCTTAGAAAAACATCAAAACTATTTTTCATACCTCTTTTTGCAACTTCTTTGCTTGTAATGTCTTGTCAAGAAACAAAGGAGACAAATAAAGAAGCAACAGATGTAGTTCCTGAGGCTACCTTAGAACAGAAAAAACAACAACTAGAGAGAGTGAGTCCTGCGCAATCTTCAAGCACAACTATTGCAGAGCCAGGAGCTCTAAACCCTCCTCATGGACAACCAGGACATAGATGTGATATTGCTGTAGGTGCACCATTAGACGGAAGCCGTCCAGCTCAAAATTCACCATTAAAGGTGAGTCCATTACAAAATCAATCTTCAACTCCTGCTGCTAAACCTGCCGATGGTTTAAACCCTCCACACGGTCAACCAGGACATAGATGTGATATTAAAGTTGGCGACCCACTTTAATATTTAATAAAACAAATTTTAAAAAGACCTTTTTCTAATTCGGAAAGGGTCTTTTTATTTTTTAAACCACTTTAACATTGCTTAAAACTATCGAACCAGGTGTGAGTTTGACGATTTTCTTTTCTTTAGATTTGTTTTTAAATCAAACGATTTTCTAACTTATCAATAGAATGTAAAGACTTGTAATTATCTTTGGATTGATGGATCAAAAAGCCTTGTTGTCTATACAGAATTTAGTAGTGTCTTTCGGAACTAAGAAAAAACGTTCTGAAATCATCCATTCTATATCATTTGATGTTTATGAAAATGAAATAGTAGGTATAGTAGGAGAATCTGGATCAGGAAAGTCTGTTACCTCTCTTTCTATTATGGGATTACTCCCCAAAAAAACAGCCTTTTTAAACGGTTCTATTTCTTTTGAAGATCAAGATTTATTGAAGTTAGATGAGAAATCATATAGAAAGCTAAGAGGTAAAGACATAGCTATGATTTTTCAGGAGCCTATGAGCGCACTAAATCCTTCTTTGAAATGCGGATACCAGGTTTCTGAAATACTGAGGCTTCATTTGAAAATGAATTATTCCGAAGCAAAGAAAGAAACAATCTCGCTGTTCAAAAAAGTGAAGTTACCCAGGCCTGATGAGATTTTTAATAGTTATCCACACCAAATAAGTGGAGGGCAAATGCAACGTGTCATGATAGCCATGGCGATAGCTTGTAAGCCTAAACTACTTATCGCCGACGAACCAACTACTGCGCTTGATGTGACCGTTCAAAAAGAAATACTAACATTGCTAAAGTCGCTTCAACAAGAGACAAAAATGGCTATGTTGTTTATATCACACGACTTAAACTTAGTTTCTGAAATTGCCGATAGGGTAGTTGTAATGTATAAAGGAGACGTTGTAGAAGACGCAACTGCTTCCGAAATATTCCATAATCCCCAAGCTGAATACACCAAAGCTCTATTGGCTGCTAGGCCTTCACTCGAGGTTAGATTAGCAAAACTCCCAACAATTTCATCTATAGCAGATAAAAGCTTTGTTCCTAAAGAGATAAAGAGTGGAATGCGAGCTAGAAGACACAAACAGATTTATACTCGTGAACCTATTTTAGAAATTAAAAATCTTGAAAAATACTATTTCAGTGATGCAGGATTATTTTCTAAGTCCGATGTGGTTAAAGCCGTAAATAATGTAACATTTTCTGTGTTTGAAGGAGAAACACTAGGTCTTGTTGGAGAATCTGGCTGTGGAAAGTCCACTTTAGGACTCACAATCCTTCAACTGGAGAAATCCACTTCAGGAAGTGTAAAGTACAAAGGAAAGGAGCTTACAAAGCTTTCTAAAACAGAAGTCAGAAACCTTAGAAAAGAAATTCAGATAATCTTTCAAGATCCTTATTCGTCTTTAAATCCTCGTCTTTTAATAGGTCAAGCACTTATGGAACCTATGGAAGTGCACGGAATAGGAAAATCAAAAAAGGATAGGAAGCAAAGAGTTCTAAACTTACTCCAGCGGGTAGGTTTAGATGAGAGCTATTTTTATCGATATCCACACGAGTTATCAGGAGGGCAAAGACAACGTGTTGGGATTGCAAGAACAATTGCTGTAGAACCTAAATTGGTTATTTGCGATGAGTCTGTCTCTGCACTCGACATTTCGGTGCAAGCACAGGTGTTAAACCTTCTAAATGAGCTTAAAAACGACTTTGGCTTTACCTATATCTTCATCTCACATGATCTGGCAGTTGTTAAATATATGTCAGATCAACTCTTAGTTATGAATCAAGGTAAAATAGCCGAACTTGGCGATGCAGATGAAATCTATGCTAACCCTCAAACAGAGTATTCTAAAAAATTAATAGAAGCCATTCCAAAAGGCAGCTAATCCAAATAAAAAAAGCCTGTTCAAGTTTTGAGAGCAGGCTTTAAAATTTTTCTATTTAAAGAAGAATTTGGGGAGTAATTTTTTTTACTTTAAAGTTTTTGTTAGGAAATCAAAAATACTTTTTTACACAAGAAAAGGACATTTTTAAGTAAGCCCATTGTGCCTTTCACTGATTTAATCACACTTTTCATTGTATTGGGGATAATTAGAAGTTCTTAAAAGGCTAACTTATTAATTATTTCTTAAAAATCAAGTGTATAAAATGATGTTTTTATCTTAAAAGCAGATAATTTAACATTTAAGTGCGGAAACCAAAAAATAAAGGTCCCTTTGGAACTGAAATAAATTAAAATTTCATTTCAGGAACCTCGCCTTCCACAACTAAATCTCCTTCTGTAGCTTTTTGAATTTCTTCAATTGAAACTCCTGGAGCTCTCTCTAATAGATGAAATTTATTGTCTTTGATTTCAAGAACAGCCAAGTCTGTAACTATCTTTTTTACACAGTTTACACCTGTAAGAGGAAGGCTGCATTGTTTTAGAAGCTTAGATTCTCCAGCTCTGTTTGTATGCATCATTGCTACAATAATGTTCTCGGCAGAAGAAACTAAATCCATAGCTCCGCCCATTCCTTTCACCATTTTGCCTGGGATTTTCCAGTTAGCTATGTCGCCGTTTTGAGCAACTTCCATAGCGCCAAGAATGGTTAGATCTACATGCTGTCCGCGAATCATTCCAAAACTCATTGCTGAATCAAAAAATGAAGCACCGGGAAGTGCTGTAATAGTTTGTTTCCCAGCGTTTATTAAATCAGGATCTTCTTCGCCTTCAAATGGGAACGGCCCCATTCCAAGAATTCCATTCTCACTTTGGAATTCAACTTCGATATCGTCTCGGACAAAATTTGCAACTAAAGTTGGAATGCCAATTCCAAGATTTACATAATACTTGTCTTTAACTTCTTTTGCTATTCGCTGTGCTATTTGTTCTTTTGAAAGTGCCATTAGTTTCTTTTTCTTACTGTTAGTTGCTCGATTCGCTTCTCATAGTTTTCACCTTGGAAAATTCGCTGTACAAATATTCCGGGAATGTGAATGTGGTTTGGATCCAATTCACCAACAGGTACAAGCTCTTCAACTTCTGCTACCGTAATTTTTGCAGCTCCACACATTGCTGGATTAAAGTTTCTTGCTGTTCCTTTAAAGATGAGGTTACCTGCAGCATCACCTTTCCATGCTTTTACGAAGGAAAAATCTGCTTTAAAAGCTTCTTCCATAACATACATCTTCCCGTTGAACTCTCTAGTTTCTTTCCCTTCTGCTACTTCAGTTCCGTATCCTGCTGGAGTGAAAAATGCTGGAATTCCAGTTCTAGCAGATTCGCATCGCTGTGCTAATGTACCTTGAGGAACTAGCTCTACTTCCATTTCTCCACTGAGCATTTGTCTTTCAAACTCAGCGTTTTCACCTACATAAGACGATATCATTTTCTTGATTTGTCTCTTTTTTAATAACAATCCAAGGCCAAAATCATCAACTCCGGCGTTGTTAGAAATACAAGTGACATCTTTTATATCTCGTCTTACTAATTCAGTAATAATATTTTCTGGTATACCGCAAAGACCAAAACCACCTAACATAAAGGTCATTCCGTCTTCAATGCCTTCACAGGCTTCCTGAACGTTTGCAACTGTCTTTTTTATCATTTTT
>DATGMT010000093.1:0-16144 GCA_035307265.1 Aequorivita sp. | reverse complement strand
ATTAAGTTTTGAAACAACTGCTTTAATTCAACTTCCAAACCATTAATAGTAGGAAGTGGGTCAACATCAACCGTAGCATTTGAGTCTTTTATAATGAGCTCATGATCGGTTAGAATATCTCCAACTACCTTGTTGAGGTCTACCGAAACTATCGTTTTTTCCTTTCCAATTTTGGAATAGTCTAGTAAATCTTTAATTAGAGTTTTCATTCTTAAGGAAGCATCCTCAACATGAGTCATATACTTTATAGCATTGTCATCTAATTGGTCTGTGTACATTTCTTTTATCAAACCAACATAGCTCGACATGGTGCGTAGAGGTTCTTGTAGGTCGTGGGAGGCAACGTAAACAAACTGTTCGAGCTCTTTGTTAACCGATTATATTTCCTCAATCTGCAACTCCTGTTCTGTAAAGCTCTTCTTTAGTGCAGCAGACATGGTATTAAATGAATTTCCTAGTTCTGCTAATTCATTACTTCCTTTAATTTCAATCCTATCATTTTAGTTACCTCTACTCATTTTTAAGGCAGCTTTTTTAAGTTTATAGATGGGTCTTGAAATGGAGTAGGTGATTTGAAATGTTATAATTAAAGCTAGTATGATTCCAAAAATACCTGTGAATAGGATGATTTTAGAAACAGATTTTAAGTTGTGAGCGAGATCGTTACTGAATGTTTCATAAGCGCGATTATAATTCAAAATAAGAAGAGCAATCCTCTTATCTATTGTAGAATGTAAGGTTGAAAACTCTCCCGAATAAAGAGAGCTCGCTGTTTCTACACTCTCTGTATTTTCTTTATTAAGCAGTGATTTAAAACGTACTGTTGTGTTTTTTAAATCTTGAGTGTTGGTAATAAGGGTTTCTAAAATTAAGCCATTGGGATCGTTATTCGATAGTTTTTCTTTTAATTTAGAAAGTTCTGTTTCTATATAGGAAAGCTCAACTTCAACTATTCCTTTTATCCTATTTGTAGTGCTAAATTTATTGTCACCTTTTACACGACTGCTTATTAATATATCTAATTCTCTATTAATAGTTTCGTAGTGGTTTAATATTGTAATCGCAGGGTTTATCTCAGATTGAAGTGTGTCATAGGTTTGATTAGCTCGATTTGTAACAACCTGATTGAGAATGATTTCTGCAATCAAAATTAAAATCAAAACACCAAAAGCTAATACTAATTTATGGCGAATCTTCATCTTGGAACTTTATTATCGTTTAACTTTCACAATTGGGTTTTCTTTAGATTCATATTTGTATAAAGAAAAGTAAATACCTTTAGACGCTCCATTTTCTTTGATTGCAATATTCCCACAAACTCCTTGGTAATAGTTTACATTAAAAAGTGCTTCACGCAGCCAATCATCAAAACCTTCTTTTTGATCCTTAGTAGAATTAATTGTGCGAATCTATTGAAGAATAATATTCATGGCGTCATAAGCTTGCATAGGCGGCCAGAGTGAAGTTGGTTGTTTGCCAAAACGCTTTTCATATTCGGTTAGAAACTCATCTGCAAGAACATAATTTCCGTCAGATGGAGTAAAGTAAGTATATTCAGTTCTATTTATAGCACCTTCCGAATTAGTGTAGAATTCAGGGTCAAGTAATACTGTAGAACCAAAAAATGGAGCAGTAATACCCATATCTCTTGCTTCTTTCATAGCAAACCCAAATTCCTTATACCCGAAAAACACGTACGAATCATATCCCTCTTCTTTTAACTGCTTTAACTGGTCAGTAAATGTAACTTGATTAACTTCCACGGGGATGATAGATGCTTACACATTAGACTTTTCTAACAGCCTTTTTACCTCCATAGATGCGCGAGTCATATAATCATTTGGAAATTTGAATACAGCTGTTTTTTTAAGTCCTAACTCTATAATTCTGATGGCAATAAGACCGTTTGCTTGCTCTGTTGACTTCGCTATTTTAAAAGTGTTTTTGTTTAGGGAGTCAAGTAGTTCTCCGTTATTCAAAGGATTGACAAGAATTACTTTGTCTTTCAACACATGGTCTTGAATATTTATAGTAGAATTGGAATGGCTGACAAAAGCAACACTAATATCATGTTCTTTTTTAAGCTTTTCATAAGCTGGAGCGTTGTCCGGATTCCATTTATCGTCATTTATAAATAAATTTACTTTTGGTTCATTCTCTTTCCGATTCAAATTGTATTGTTCTACAGCCAATAACATTGCGTTTGATGGATCGATCCCTAAATCTGTGGCACGAACCGTTAGGGGGCCTATGTATCCAATATTTATTTCATCAACAGTTTTTGATTCACAACTTTAAAAGACTAATGAAATAATAAGTGTAAATAGTAAAAATAGAGGCGTGAATTTTGTTTTTGTCATTGTATATAATCCTTCTTTGAGGCCATAATTGTTGTGATTTAAAAACTAAGTAACGATATATTTATTACTCTTTGGATATAGAAAAGAATAAACTACTTTATCCTCATAATTATTGAAGAGCTAATAAATACTATTCAGTTTGGCTTAATTCAATAAGTCCATCAAGGTATAAACAATTCTTTACAACTAAACATACTATTTGGTTTTTTTGAACATTAAATGGTTTGAATATTACTAATAATCTAAGTCGATTCGTGGTCTAAATTGTTTAAAACGAATGATACATTGTGATTAGTAAAGTAACAATGTTTAGGAAAGCGAAAAATCTATTTCACAAATACTTTGAAAACCTTTTTCTCCAATTTAGAAGAGTAGGCAACTACTAAATACATGCCAGCAGAATAGTTAGAAAAGTTTAGGTTTATTTGACTTTGATTCGCGAATGCTTTTTCGTCTAATTTTCTACCATTAAGATCAAAAATATCGACGAGTCGAATGTTTTCTGTGTTGTACATTTGGCAAATACCGTCTGTAATTAAAGAGTTTAATGTAACTTCTTCCATTGGATATTGTCCGAAATCAGTTCCTAAAACCAGGGGCTCACATGCTGAAATCGAATCTAAATTAGAATAGAATAACTCTCCGTTTTTAAAGAAACAACTCAACTCTCCTGCACCATTTATATCAGGTTTTCCACTTGGAGCATTTATAAGCGATAAAGAGCCTACGCCTTCTATCCAAACTGCATTTGTATTGCTGACAGTATTGGACGGTGTAGGGGAGAGGTAGAAGTGTTTATACGCGTTTTCGTCTACTAAAATTCTGTTGATAATAGAATCCACTTGAAAGTATCCAGCATCGAAAGGGAATGGGCTTACTGGGTTTTTTATATCTATAGAGTCTCCAACATTTAAAGAGAAATCGTAGAGTAAATACTCGGTGTTTCCACTGCGACTCACAAAGTTTATATAGACACTTTTGGAAGAAACATCTTCGCGTAATAGAAAGGTCCTTGAGATATAATGATATCCATCCAAGATTTTATATTCTTTTCCATCGACTAAGGTGTCGCCTGCAGTATAATACATGTCGGTTAGGCATCCATTAAAACAGGTGGTTAATTGCCACTCGTTATAATTGTCTAGTAGGGTTTTGTAATCTTGAGCTATGGTTGGAATGACGGTGAAAAATGAAAGAATTAAGAGTGTTTTTCGCATGGCATTAGGTTGTTTTTCGAAAGTACGTAAATTATTTATTTGAGAGAATATTTCTTTTTAAATAAGTGTTTGATAAAATATTTTAAAATTAAGTTCAACCACAGCCGAGAGGCACTTAAAGCATGTTTTATCAATTTCATCTATGTAAAGTTAGTCTTATATCTTCGGATGCGATTACTTAAAAAATCTATCTTTGGAGAGAGTGATAGAAATCTTAACTTCACTCAAATTCAGTTAATCATTAATTAGAATCGCATCATGCTTAAAAAAATCTATTATACAGATTCTTCAAAAGCTACCATCCTTATTCGACTCATGGTGGGAGTGGTATTTCTTTCCGAAGGAATTCAGAAGTTTCTCTTTCCTGCCATTCGTGGAGCTGGACGATTTGAGAAAATTGGACTTCCTTCTCACGAGTTTCTTGGGTCTTTTGTTGGTGCTTTTGAAGTGATTTGTGGAGCGTTAATTTTATTTGGATTGTTCACAAGATTAGCTAGTGTAATTACTTTTATAATTATGGTTGTAGCACTTTCTACAACAAAAGTTGATGTGTTTTTAAATGACGGTTTCTGGCAAATGATGCACGGTAGTAGGACAGACTGGGCAATGCTTTTGGGAAGTTTATTTCTGATTATTAAAGGAGGAGGTAAGTTCTCGATAGACAAATTTTTACAAAACAAGAAAGATGTATAAATCGGAAGAACAAAGTCTTCTGCGAAATCTTACATTAAAAGATGCCGTTGGAATTGGTTTAGGGGCTATAATTGGCGCAGGGATTTTTGTGGTTACAGGAGTTGCTGCGGGCGTTTCTGGACCAGCTTTTATAATTGGACTTTTAATTGCTGGAGTTGTTGCAACATTCAATGCTCTTAGCTCGGCACAATTAGCATCAAAATACCCGCAATCGGGGGGGACTTATGAATATGGGTATATTCTAATAAATCCAGCTTTAGGTTTTTCAGCAGGTTGGATGTTCCTGATTAGTAAACTTTCGGCTGCAGGTGTGGTGGCTATCGGATTCGGAAGTTATTTTCATCAACTGATTCTTGAGGTCTCACCAATAACATTTTCAGTTATGGCAGTTGTTCTTCTCACTTCAGCTAATTATTATGGAGTGAAAAAAGCAGGTGCATTGAACCTTATAATTGTGTCTGTTACTGTGCTCTCCCTTTTTTACTTAATCTATAGTGGTATTCCCGAAGTAAAACCTGAAAACTTTAAACCTTTCGCTCCTTTTGGTTTGTCAGGAATAGCCGAAGCAGCTGCTCTTTTATTCTTCGCCTTTACAGGATATGCTAGAATTGCTACTCTTGCTGAAGAAGTTGCGAATCCAAAGAAGACAATTCCAAGAGCAATTATCTTTACAACTATTGCCGCTATAATTCTTTACACGGCTATTTCTGTTGTAGGAATTGGAGTAATTGGAACAGAAAATATGGCGAAAACTTCTGCTCCAATACAAGCTGTAGCCAATGCCCTAACTACTCCAGGAATAAGTGTAATTGTAACTATTGGTGCTTCAACAGCAATGTTAGGTGTGTTGTTAAGTCAAGTGCTGGGAATTAGCAGAATGATGCTTGCTATGGGAAGACGAAAAGACCTACCCTTAGCCTTTCAGAAAATACATAGCCGTTATAGAGTTCCGCATGTTGGAATACTGTTCACAGGAGTTATCATTCTCTTGCTTGTTTTCTTTGGAACCTTTGAGTTTATTGTTCGATCAGCCACTTTTACCATCCTACTTTATTACAGTATAACCAACATAGCAGCCATAAAACAACCTAAAGAAGACAGAAGATATGGGAAGTTAATTCCCGCATTAGGTCTGATTGGATGTTTGGCAATGTCTATCTCACTTCCTTTTAATGTGATTGTCTCTGGGTTGGGTTTACTTTTAATAGGCTTTGTGTTGAGGTGGGTGATAAGATCACTTCAGAAATAATACAGCAGCATTTAATGGTCAATAAATAAATTTAAAAAGAGAAGTTGTGTGAACTCCTTATGCGACACCATACACTGAATTATCAGCTACGGCTTTAGAATAGCCCTTCCTATATATGAATATCTCAAAATATGAAGTATATTTAATCAACTGTTTTTAAGAAAATTTATAAAAACAACTATTAAATAAACCACTGAACAAAAGAACACTTGAAGAGCAACGAATTGGAATCTCAAATCAAAAATTTCTTGCTACTCCTTTAGCTGGATTATCAGCATTGGGTTGGGATTTTTCTTGTACTTTGGTATTTAATGCTTGAATATAGATTTATTGCTATTCCATTTGCAATTTTAAACAATAGATAACCTAAATCGGTAGGTCTTGAGTAAAAACTCACATCCTAAAAAACTCGAATTAAAATGAAAATTCAATTTAAAGAGGAGCAAAAATTTACCCAATGGTGGCTTTGGTTAATTCTGATAGGAATTGGAGTCATGCCTATTATCGGAATCTATAAACAGATTATTATTGGAGGAACTTATGGAGATAACCCCATGTCTTATCTCGGATTAACTATTTTTTCTTTACTCATATATGGAATTATAGCCCTGTTTTTATTTATGCGTTTGAAAACAGAAATAACTCAAGATGAAATTAGTGTGAAGTTTATTCCTTTTACGAAAAGACAGGTGAACTGGAAAGAAGTGAAAAGCGCTCAGATTGTAAACTATGGATTTGTAGGTGGATGGGGAATTAGATTCGGAACTAAATATGGAATTGTATATAATACGAGAGGGAATAAAGGCTTAGCAATCGAACTTCTCAATGGTAAAAAATTTCTTGTAGGAACTCAAAAAGAATCTGAATTAAACCTAACGCTACAGAAAATCAATGAGCTTTATAACTTATAAATATCTCACTTTTCTTTAATTTTAAATCTGTTTTATTGACAATTACCGCTTAAACAGGAGGTTAAAAGGAAATTAATTTTTATTTTAAAAAAGTAAAATTGTATTCTTGAAACAGAGCGGCCTTAAATCTTAGATAGATACAACTAGTAAACAGTTATGAAAACAAGCCGATTAGAAGCTTTTAGCGATGGTGTTTTAGCTATCATTATAACTATTATGGTACTTGAGTTCAAAGCGCCAGGTGACGTTACATTAAAAGCTCTTCTCTCCAAAACGCCTGTTTTTTTAAGCTATATCTTTAGTTTTATTTACGTAGGAATTTATTGGAATAATCACCACCACCTATTTCAAATTACTCAAAGAGTCAACGGAAAAATCCTTTGGGCGAACCTTCATTTACTGTTTTGGTTGTACTTAATACCATTCACTACTACATGGATTTGAGACAACTACAACGAAAAGCTGCCCGTAATAGCTTATGGGATGATCTTATTATTCTGTGCCATTGCATATTTTATTTTGCAAGCTCAAATTATAAAATCGCACGAAGAGGAATTTCCACTTAGAAAAGTTGTTGGATCAGATAGGAAAGGAAAAATATCTATTATCTGCTACTTCTTAGGAGTCGCTTTCTCTTTTATAAATACTTGGGTAGCGATATTTCTGTATGCAACTGTGGCTATTATGTGGCTAATTCCAGATAGGCGTATTGAAGAAAGTGTTTAGGTTGAAGTTTTTGTCCTCCTTGAAAACTGAACAGAAAGCGCTTTAAGACGGAAGTTTCAATATGACCTTCCTTTTCATTCAATTTGATTCCAAAGCCAAAACATCATAATCTTGCCTACCTTTAAATTGTAAATCTTACGCTTAAAGAGTTTTATGCTTTCAATCTTGATTTTAGTAGCGAAAGCAGTCTTGTTTCTTTTTGTTGATAAAACTGTATTATAAACACGCATTAACTCACTTTAATTTCAACAAAGACAGAGTTTAGACTTGAATGTCGGATTTTCATAAGTCTATCCCTTTTTTTCATATTCCCCACGCTTCTAATCGGTTATATCTTTGTACCATACTTAAAAGCAGAGAACATGAATCGTAAAAGTTTTATTCAAAAAGTTCTTTTAACAGGAATTGCTGGTAGTGTTGCTCCTCAAATATTTAGAGCGTCTAACAGTAAATCAAAAGAATCTACCTTCGATACATTGATGCAACAAGTAGGATTTAATCATTTACCAAATAAAAACATAGAAACTATGAACACAATAATTCACAGAGCAGAAACAAGAGGACACGCAAATCACGGTTGGTTAAACTCACACCACACCTTTAGCTTTGCAAACTATCACAATCCAGAAAGAATGCATTTTGGCGTATTACGCGTGTTGAATGACGATACCGTTGCAGCAGGAATGGGATTTGGAACTCACCCACACGATAACATGGAGATTATTTCTATACCATTAGAAGGTGATATAGAACATAAAGATAGTATGGGAAACGTGGCTATAATTAAAGAAGGCGACGTTCAAGTTTTAAGCGCTGGAACAGGAATCACACATTCAGAATACAATAAAAACAAAGATAAGGAAGTGAAGTTTCTTCAAATTTGGGTATTCCCAAAAGAGAGAAACCTAAAGCCTCGCTACGATCAAATCTCTATTAGAGATATCGCAAAGGACAATGAATTTTACCAAATACTTTCACCAAATCAAGACGATCAAGGTGTTTGGATTAATCAAGATGCTTGGTTCCATATAGGAAAGTTTGAAAAAGGAAAATCTGATGAATACAAAATCAAAAAAGAAGGTAATGGTGTTTACGCATTCATTCTTGAAGGTGAAGTTGAAATCGATGGTCAAAAACTTTCTAAGAGAGATGGAATGGGAATTTGGGACACTGAAAGTATCAATGTTAAAGCAACAGACAATGCACGTGTACTTCTAATGGAAGTGCCAATGACAATGTAAAAACTAATACTAACAATCAAAATTAAATATCATGGAAATAATTTTAAAAGAAAGAGACAACAAAGGTTTTGCAATGGCAAGAGAGGATAATAAGAGGGCTGGAATGATGACATACTCTATCGCTAGCGAAAATCATATTATCATCGACCATACCGAAGTAGATCCAGAATTTAAGGGTAAAAGCGTAGGCAAAAAAATGCTTTATAAAATTGTAGATATGGCAAGAGAGAAGAATATAAAAATCACTCCGCTGTGTCCATTTGCAAACGCTATGTTCAAAAAGTTAGAAGATATTCAAGACGTACTAAAATAGTCCAAAATAGATGAGTAAAACTATAATCAGCTATCTGCATCCTGGGCTAAACGAAAAGAATATAAGTATAGCCATGTTGATATTACGTGTCGGAGTGGGGCTGCTTATGCTAACTCACGGCCTAGGTAAATTCGAAGCCTTGTTTAGTGGAGAACCTATTCAATTTAAAGACCCCATAGGTGTAGGACCAACAGCATCTTTAATACTCGCTGTGTTTTCAGAAGTGCTCTGTTCTATACTACTTATCATAGGTTTGGGCACTCGTTTTGCAGCAATTCCACTGTTCATTACAATGATAGTTGCAGCTTTAATAGTACACGCAAATGATGGGTTTGGGAGGCAAGAACTTCCGCTTCTGTATGCAGCGGCTTACACTGTAATCGCACTAATAGGCGCTGGAAGGTATTCTTTAGACTTCTGGCTTACCAAAAAAATAACACATTAAACATAAATCAATACACAGTAATCATAATTTAAAAAAACTAATAAAATGAGTAAGAACACAAATTGGTCAATAGACAAAGCACATTCAGAAATAGCATTCAAAGTAAAACACATGATGATTAGTACCGTAACAGGTCACTTCGAAGACTTTGACGCAACAGCTAAAACTGATGGAGACAATTTTAATAATGCAGAGTTTACATTTAGTGCTAAAACAGCATCTATAAACACAAAAAATAAAGATAGAGACACACATTTAAGATCAGATGATTTCTTTAACTCTGAAAAATTCCCTGAAATGAAATTCGTGTCAAAATCATTTGATGGCGAAAAGTTAGTAGGAGATTTAACGATTAGAGACATCACAAAAGAAGTTACTTTAGATGCAGAACTAAACGGTGTTGCTCAAGATCCTTACGGACAAACAAAAGCTGGATTTGAAATGACTGGAACTATCAACAGAAAAGATTTCAATCTAACTTGGAGTGCTGTAACCGAAGCAGGAAGCATCGTGGTTTCTGATAAAGTAAAAATGGTTGTTGACGTACAGTTCACAAAACAAGCATAAGGATTGAACTTCTAAAATTCAATTTTAGAATAATATAGAAAAGAGGCAGCGTTAAATACTGCCTCTTTTCATTAGAATACTTTGATATAAATACTTAAAAATATAGAACATGAAAGCAGCAGTTTTAGAACAATTAGGAACCTCTCCTCAATACAAAGATTTTCCTTACCCTGAAGTTCAAAGCGATGAGCAGTTGTTGATAGAAGTAAAAGCAGCAGCAGTTAAGAATTTAGATAAACTAAGAGCTGGTGGAACTCATTACGCAAGCTACACAGATTTACCTGTGGTTGTGGGAATGGATGGAGTAGGAGTTTTAGAAGATGGAACAAGAGTCTATGCGCAGGGAGTAACAGGAATGATAGCCGAGAAAGCTATTATTAATAAAAATCAATACACTGTAATTCCTGAAAATTTAGACGATTATACCGCAGCAGCATTACCCAATGCCGTATTAGGTTCAGCAATGGCACTTAAAGTAAGAGGGGAAATTAAACCCGGACAAAATGTTTTAATCAACGGAGCAACAGGTGTTACCGGACTTTTAGCAATTCAAATAGCCAAATATTACGGTGCTAAAACTGTGATTACAACCGGTAGAAATCAAGAGAACTTAGAAAAAACAAAAGATCTTGGAGCGGACCTAACAATTTCTTTGAAGCAAAACGACAAAGCTATTATAGAACAACTAACCAAAGCACATGCTGAAACACCAATAGATTTGGTTATAGATTATGTGTGGGGAAAACCAATTGAGTTAGTAATAACAGCCTTAAAAGGCGTTGGACTAAATAACTATTCTCACAAAACACGCATCGTTAGCGTTGGATCTATGGCAGGTGAAAATATTAGTTTATCATCTGGTGTTTTAAGGAGTTCTGCAATTGAAATATTAGGCTCCGGATTTGGTAGTTTATCTAAAGATGATCTTCAGTCTCTAAGTCGAGAAGTGCTACCAGAAATGTTTAAACTCGCTGCCGATGGGAAGCTGAAAATGGAACTAGTAGTAGATTCCCTTAAAAATATTGAGCAACTATGGGAGCAAAAAATTGAGTCAGGGAAAAGATTGGTGATTTCAATGAAGTAGTATTGAAATCATGCATTTTAAAAATCAAGATTTTATAGAGCTAGAAAGTTTTCTTTAAATATGCCCCTAATTATACCTCCAAAAAAACAAAGCCCCGTAAACATTGCGTTTACGGGGCTTTTTGCGGAGAAAGAGACTGTATAACCTATATATTCAGGAAGTGTCATATACTTCTTATAGCCCTTTAAATATGCGGTTTTAAAAAGTATACTATCTTATTATTTCATTAAGATTCACTTGATATATGAAAATTTGGGTGTAATTTTTTCGCATTTATGATTCAAATAAAACGAAATTTAATTTTTTCATTAGAAAAAAGAAAAAAAGAAGGTAAGATAATTGTTGAAAATGTTCCAATTCGTCTTCGTGCCTCATCTTGATTGTCCACCTTTGAGTTCAATGTTTCAGTTCAAAGAGGACTTCATATTTAAGATAGGGGTGGAGTACATATGTAAATTATTTAATAAACCGAATGGAGACGTATTGATAACCATAAATGCTGATAAGGATAATTTAAAATTATATTGTTCTCACAATGAGTTGAATATATTAAAGAAGTATTGTATGTAATTATTGGTTTTGTGATTATGTTTCTATAACGTGTAGTATTTTAAAAACAATTATCCACAAAAAATGTTGATATCCTATAAATTTATAAAGTGTTAAAGCCGAGTTAATTTTGCTATTTTTGAGACTCATCAACATTTTATAGGATTTAATGGCATTATTTCAAACTTCAGTACTTAAATCACACCTTGCGTTATTAGACCAAGCAGTAGTAGATAAAGCATATAAAAAATATCAGAAATACTTCTGGAATACTTCTATTCAAGAAAATATTAAGAGCGCTAAAGAAGAACAGTTCCAAGCAACTTTCTTAAATGAATTGTTTGTTAATATTCTAGGTTATACGTTATTTCCAAATCCTAACCCGAACCTTACAACAGAGTTTAAAAACGAGAAAAATGCTCGTAAAGCTGATGGAGCTATATTAAAGAACGGTGTTGCAGTAGGAGTTATTGAATTAAAAGGCACAAATACTAAAGATTTAGAGAGTATTCGTCGTCAAGCTTTTGATTATAAAGCGAATCACAAAGATTGCGTTTATGTCATTACTTCAAATTTTGAAAAGCTTCGGTTTTATATTAACGATGCCACAGAATTTGAAGAGTTTGACTTATTTACACTCACTCCAGAGCGTTTTAAACTATTATTCCTGTGTTTAGAGATTAATAACATACTCACGCATGCACCGCTTAAAATTAAGGAAGCATCAGTTAGAGAAGAGGAGGCGATAACTAAAGCATTCTATAAAGATTATTCAGTATTTAAACGTGAACTTTTTAGAGACCTTGTTAAACGAAATGCAAAAACTGTAAAGGCAAAGTTAAGTGAAGCTAATCTTTTAGATAATCAAGAGTATATAGTTCGACTTGAAAAGAATGTAAAGCTTACCTTGTTCCAAAAGTCTCAAAAATTAATTGACCGATTCCTATTTGTTTTCTTCGCAGAAGATAGAATGCTATTGCCGTATAATTCAACACTTCAAATTCTCAACAAATGGAAAGATGATTGGGATTTTGGTGATGAACGCCCTTTATACGATTTATTTAAACAGTATTTCCACTTTCTAGACACAGGAAGAAAAGGAACCCAAAGCCGTGCTGAAATCTACGCATACAATGGTGGTTTGTTTAAGCCTGATGCTATATTAGATGCTTTAGAGATTGATAATGACCTCTTGTATAAATACACTTCGTTACTATCCAATTACGATTTTGAAAGCCAAATAGATGTCAACATTCTTGGGCATATATTCGAGAACTCGCTTAACGAGATTGAAAGCGTAAATGCAGAAATCGAAGGCGCGGATTTTGACAAACAGACCAGTAAACGTAAGAAAGATGGCGTTTTTTACACACCTAAATACATCACTAAATACATAGTTGAAAATACGGTTGGCAAACTTTGTGAAGAAAAGAAAATCGAGCTGGACTTCCACGAAGAAGAATATTTTAAAGGCCGTAAAAACCGAAATAAAACCACCGTTGAAAGACTGGTCAATATTTTAGATGAATACCGAGAATGGTTGTTGCAATTAACCATCTGTGATCCAGCCTGTGGTTCTGGCGCATTTTTAAACCAAGCACTAGATTTTTTGATTAAAGAACACACCTATATTGACGAACTCAAAACCAAGCTTTTGGGCGGTGGCTTACAATTTCCTGATATTGAAAACACCATATTAGAAAACAATATTTATGGCGTTGACCTAAATGAAGAAAGTGTTGAAATAGCTAAACTTTCGCTTTGGTTACGAACCGCACAACCACGACGTAAACTCAATGATTTAAGCAGTAATATTAAATGCGGCAATAGTCTTATTAATGATAAAAAAGCTGCGGGAGATAAGGCATTTAATTGGGAAAGGGCATTTCCTAGAGTGTTTGAAAAAGGTGGTTTTGATGTGATTGTAGGGAATCCACCATACGTAGTTTATATTAAATCAATATTTGGGCAGTCAACTTTAGACTACATAAATAAAAACTATGCATATTCGGAATATAATCCAAATACTTACGCTCTATTTACGGATTTAGCATTAAATACTCTTTTAAAACAGGATGGATATTTAGGTTTTATTATTCCTAATAGTTGGTTGGAAGGTCAATACTTTTCCAGTATGCGAAAAAATGTCTACGATACTTTAATTGAGGAAATT
Source organism: Aequorivita sp. (assembly GCA_035307265.1). Classification (GTDB taxonomy): domain Bacteria; phylum Bacteroidota; class Bacteroidia; order Flavobacteriales; family Flavobacteriaceae; genus Aequorivita. Next base: position 2,616 of record DATGMT010000093.1, on the reverse strand, counting down.
GTTTATTTGAAAAACTCTGCATTTGATGAAATTGTTGAAACAGTAGTAATTCATATAAGAAACAGTAAACAATCTCCAAAATCAATTAAACTCACTACAGATATAAAAGAGAATATTTACAAGAATGAAAATTTCGACAAAAATCTATATATAAAGGGTTACAATCCATTTATATACTCTTCGAACCCATTACTAGAAAAATTAAATATTGATTTTGAAAAATTAAATGAACACGGAATTGTTTATCGTGGATTAGAGACTAGAAATAATAAAATATGGTTGTCCGAAGAGAAGAAAGATGAAAATCATTTACCTATCCTTTTAGGCAGAGATGTGGGCAGATATGATATTGATTACACCGGTACTTACGTTAATTTCATTCAAAGTGAAATGAAAAGCAATGCAAATCTAGAAATGTACTTACAACCGAAAATACTAATGCGACGTACTGGCTCAACGATAATTGCCACAAAGGATGAAGATAACTTAATGGTTCTCAAAAATTCTTATTTAATCATTCCCAATGACAAGTATAAATTAGATCAACTATTGGCTCAATTAAATTCATCTCTATTCGCATTCTATCATAAATCGATGACTAGTGCCGAAAACAAGGCATTCGCTCAATTTAAGGGCACTTATATTTTGGACTTCCCTGTGAAGTTTAATATAAATATGGATTTTTCTACTCCGGTTAATAGATTAATAGATTTATATGCAAATCTTAGGGTATTAAAATTAAATTTCAAAACATATTTTTCTGGTTATTATAATATTACAAAAGTTACCAGAACACTAGAATATTGGTATGATCTCGATTTTATAAGGTTTGTTAAAGAGCTTAGCAAAGCAATAAAAAACACTAATAAAGAAAGAGGAAAAGAAAATCTTGACCCAATTTCAGCCCTCACTAAAAAAGATGAATTTGAATGGATGGAACTATTTACGGAAAATAAAAAGAAAGCGCAAGAACTTCAAACTCAAATAGCCAAAACAGAAAATGAAATAGACCAGATGGTTTATGAGCTTTATGGGTTGACAGAGGAGGAGATTAGGATTGTGGAGAATAGTTAAGAATGGATAAGGATAATAAACATATAACTATTGAATTTACACCTGAACAGTTAAGAGGATGGGAAGATTATCGGCAAGCTCTTTACATTCAAAAGGCCAAAAGTGATGATCTTTTTGAAAAGGCAATTACTTTTATTACTTCTGGAGCTTTGGGTCTTACCTTGACTTTTCACGATAAAATCGTACCTGTTGAGGGTGCGATATACGTAATTATAATAGCAATCGGATGGGCATTACTTGTTGCTACACTTTTTATCAATTTATTCAGTCATTATAAGTCAAGTAAATCAACTGATGATTCTATAGACGAAATAGATAAAATTATGGAATATGAAATCGGGTATGCAGTGTTTCATCAAAATTTGAACAACAGAAATAAAAACATAGATAACTTAAATAAAACGTCAATGGTGTTATTAGGGGCTGCGCTTTTATTAATTATCATATACGTATCAATAAATCTTCAATATGGCAAAACAACAGAATTCGAAACCACAACCGAAAACAGGAAACCGGCAGAAACCCACAACGAACATTCAGGAACAAAAAGGACAATCCATTCCTCGACCTTCAGCTCAATTAAGTAATAATCCGAAAAAAAAATAGAGCTATGTCTGAAAAAAGAAACAAAAGAAATGAGGATTTAAACATTGGTAAAAACACAAGATGGGATGAGCCAAAGGTAAATCCTAAAGCCGGTCAATCTATTCCCAAACCTCCAAGAAGCTTAACTCCTCGTGTTAAACCGAAAAAATAGAACAAATATTATGAGTAAAAACATATTTGATATTGGAGATATAGTGACTTTAAAGTCTCATCCATTGGCTTATCAAAAAGACGGAAGAATTGATGCATATGTAAATCAAATTCCTCCTTTTATGTGTGTGAAAGAAGTCCACATCGAGAGAAAGAAACAACTATATAGTACCGAATTACCAGAGGCTAAAATTGCTGATAATGTAAAATATTTATGTGTTTATTTTAATCAGCATCGAATGATTTTTGAAGAATCCTTTTTATATCAGGATACTATTATTTCTATTAGCGACCTAACTTTTCATAATAAAAGTGAAGTGGTTGCTGAAGGTCATAAAAAATTAATTGACGAAACTTTAAATTATTCTCTGGTGAGTTATGAGTTTGGTAAAAGAGTATTTTTCAAAACACACAAGTTAGAAAAGCGAAAAAGTTTTAAAAATGCTGGACAGGATATAAACTCATCAACACGAACTATTTTAACGCATACTTCACCAGCATTCATTATAAATGGGTATAAAACCAACACTCAAAAATCTTTGTATGACCAAAAAAGCGGTAAATTACAGCGGAAATGTGCTGATAAGTTGTATAAAGTAATATGGTACAATGCTTATCAAGAAAAATTTTCAGAAGAATATTTACCAAAAGAGTTTTTAACTGATGACTCTCTTATATATGAGAATATAAAGGTTCAAAACAGAAGAACAGATACGAAATCTAATGAATAAGAAATTATTAATTTAAATTTACAATTAGGAAGTCCCTTACATTTAAAAATGACAT
>DATGMT010000092.1:0-23957 GCA_035307265.1 Aequorivita sp. | reverse complement strand
TCGCTTTCACTTCGTGTTTGTGATTTAAAGCCTCACGATGGTCGCGCTGTCTACAAAAACTTTAACGTAGATATGCGTCAATACAAAAATGTGGAAATGTTTATCCATGCCGAGTCTTTCGAAAATGAAACGGCTCTTTCTGATGGAGATTTAGTGGCTTTTATGAGAATGGGAAATGATCTTACTAATAACTACTACGAAGTTCAAATTCCGCTTAACCCAACCAACTTTGGAACAACAAATCCAGAGCAAATTTGGCCTTTGGCTAATAGGCTAAACCTTCCCTTGGAGCAACTTCAAGATGTGAAAACAAAAACCTTAGCATACTTTAGAGCAAACCCAAATGCCGATCCTTCAGAAGTTAAGTTCTTTGATCAAGAAGAATTAGTTGGCGGTGTCTCAGGTGGAGGAAATCCATTGAAAATTGGAATTAGAGGAAATCCTAGTTTTGGAAATGTAAGAACCATTATGCTTGGAGTTAGAAACTCAACTACCAATAATATTTGTGGAGAAGTATGGTTTAACGAACTACGACTTTCTGAACTTGAAAACAAAGGAGGATGGGCTGCTGTTGTGAGTATGGACGTAAACATGGCCGACTTCGCTACAGTAAGCGCTACAGGAAGTAAGAGTACAGTTGGTTTTGGATCTTTAGAACAAGGACCAAACCAAAGAAGTATGGAAGACGTACAACAATATGACGTTGTAACCAACTTGAACCTTGGACAATTATTACCAAAGAAATGGGGAATTCAATTGCCGTTTAACTATGGTAGATCTGAAGAGCTAATTACTCCTAAATATGATCCTCAATATCAAGATATCGAGTTGCAAACAAGAATGGATAATGCAGCAAGCGAAGAAGATCGGGATCGAATTAAACAACAGGCTGTAGATTATACCAGACGCCAAAGTGTTAACTTTATTGGTGTTAGAAAAGAACGTACAGGAGAAGCAAAACCCAAGGTTTACGACGTAGAAAACCTCACGGGATCCTTCTCATATAACCAAACTGATCATCACGACTTTGAAGTGGAGGATGCATTGGAGCAAACGGTGAGAGCTGGCGCTACTTATAACTATAATTTTAACTCTGAGCCGTATGAACCGTTTAAAGAAAATGACTCTATCTTCCGTGGAAGATACTGGCAATTCCTAAAAGACTTAAATGTAAATTACTTGCCAACTAATATAGCAGTTAGCTCAAATATCACTAGACAGTATAATCAACAAAAATTTAGAGATGTTGACCTGCTTCAAGGAAATATTGGGCTGCCAACACTATATCAACGAAATTATTTATTCGACTGGCAATACACTATTAACTATAACTTGACCAAATCCTTCCGATTTAACTTTAACTCTTCAAATAACCGAATTGTTAATAACTACCTAGATAATGAAGGTGTTGTCGATAATAGCGTTGGAGTGTGGGATGGATTCTTCGACGTAGGTATTCCAAATCAACACAACCAAACACTACAATTAAACTACGACTTGCCGTTTAGTAAGTTTCCTTTCTTAAAATTTATTAGAGCAACGTATTCCTATACTGGAGATTTTCAGTGGCAGAAAAGTAGTGATCAGTACAGCGATTTATCGATCGAAACTACCGATGGAAATACACAAAACTATAACCTAGGAAACTCCATCCAGAATGGTAGTACACACCAAATTAATTCAAGCATCGATATGAATGGATTTTATCGTTATGTTGGATTAACTAAAATTAGAAGCAGTAAAGCAAGATCAAGGACTGGTGGAGATAGAGATAGAGGGGCAAATGAAAAAGGTGACTTGAAAAACAGTGGAACTTCAGGTGCAAAAGAATCTCTTTCTTTGCGATCTCAATCAACTGATATTAGCGGAAGACGAATGGGCGGCGATGGAACTGGTCAGTCTAATGAATTGACAACGGGAGATAAAGCAGCTAATGCTCTTATTGGACTAGCAACTTCATTAAAGAAAATTCAATTCAATTATCAAGAAAATAACGGTATATACTTGCCTGGATATCTGCCTTCAACAGGATTTATTGGAACCTTAAAACCAACAGCAGGATTCGTGTTTGGAAGTCAAGCCGAAGTGAGAGAACTGGCCGCAAGAAACGGATGGTTAACTATTTACCCTGAATTTAATGATCAGTACACCGAAGTAGAAAGCAAACAGTTAGATATTCAAGCCAACCTAGAACCTGTTAGAGGATTGACTATTGATATAACTGGTAATAGAGTCTATTCTGAAAATTATGCTGAAAACTATCTAGTGCATGATGGATTATATCAGTCGCTTACGCCAAATACATTTGGTAACTTCAATATTTCTACAATGTTGATTAAAACTGCATTCAAAAGTAGCGATGCAAATAATTCCGCTGCATTTGATGATTTTAGAGATAACCGACTCATAATTGCAAATCGACTTGCGGAAGAACACTATCAAGGAGGAAATATCCCAAGAGATGACGACGGTTTCCCTGTTGGGTTTGGTAAATCTAGTCAAGATGTATTGTTGCCAGCTTTCTTGGCTGCTTATAAAGGTAGTGATGCATCAAAAGAGAAAACAGGAATCTTTAGAGATATACCACTTCCTAACTGGGATATAAAGTATACTGGACTAATGAATATCGAGTGGTTTAAAAAGAACTTTAAACGTTTTTCTTTAACCCACGGTTATCGCGCAGCTTATACTGTAAACCAATTCCAAAACAACTTAGACTACAATCCATTACAACCAGAAGCTGTAGATCAATCAGGTAACTATAAAGTTAAAACTTTATTGACCAACGTAAACCTTACCGAGCAGTTCTCACCATTAATCCGAATAGATTTTGAAATGATGAATTCTATTAAGATCTTAGCAGAAATGAGAAAAGATAGAGCGCTTTCGTTGAGCTTTGCTAATAATCTCTTAACTGAAATTAAAGGAAATGAGTATATTATAGGTTTGGGGTATCGAGTGAAAGACCTCCGAATCGGAACAAATTTCGGAGGAACCAGATCTGTAATGGTTAGTGATCTGAACTTTAAAGTAGATTTATCGATGCGTGATAATATTACAATCGTTCGTTACTTAGACATTGCAAATAGTCAAACTACTGCAGGTCAAACCATTTATGGAGCACAGCTTTCAATTGATTATGCGCTGTCTAAAAACCTAACAGCGTTATTTTATTATGACCATACTTTCTCTAAGTATGCAATATCGACCGCTTTCCCGCAGACAAACATCCGAAGTGGATTCACGCTGCGTTATAATTTCGGAAATTAAACACATAAATAAATTTTTAAAAATATCATTATGAATATTCCTGCTGATTTAAAGTACACCAAAGACCACGAGTGGGTTAAAATTGAAGGCGATATCGCTACTATCGGAATTACCGACTTTGCACAAAGTGAACTGGGCGATATAGTTTATGTTGAAGTAGAAACTCAAGGAGAAACTCTAGATAGAGATGAAATCTTCGGATCTGTAGAGGCAGTAAAAACTGTTTCAGACCTATATCTTCCTTTGTCAGGTGAAATTATAGAGTTTAACGATTCGTTAGAATCAGAGCCTGAAGCTGTAAATACAGACCCCTATGGAGATGGATGGATGATTAAGGTTAAAATATCTGATGCCGACCAAGTAGAAGATCTGTTAGATGATGCAGCATATAAAGAGCTTATTGGAAAATAAAACCTTGTTACTGCTGCTTGCTGTACTATACAGTTGCGGAATAACAGTTTTATTTTTTATCCCTACTGATGGCTTACCTCGAGTTAATTTCTCGTCGATAGACAAAGTAGTGCACGTAGCAGTATTCATAATACTAATCTTAATATGGCAACTTTACGTCTTTAGAAAAGATGGAGGAGAGCTGTCGTGGCGAAAATCATTCCTAATTCTACTCTCTAGCTTGATATATGGCATATTAATTGAAGTGTTTCAAGGACTCCTAACCGACTCAAGAAGCTCAGATATTTTTGATGTCTTTGCTAACTTAGCAGGTTCATTGATTGGAGTTGTGCTTTTTCAAAAGATTAAGCATATTTTTACGTTTTAAAATTTCAATTTATTTTTAGATTGAATTATAATTTCTATACTTTAGCAACTCGTTAAATACAGCATTTTATGAAACCCAAAAAAAATCCAAAAGCAGATGTAGGCCGAAAGAGTATGCTTTTCTTTCAAATCGGTCTGGTTTTAATGCTTTTCCTTGCATGGCAGGCAATTGAATGGAAAACATATGACAAGAGCCTATCTGAATTTGGCGAACTTGAAGTTGGTGATGATTTAATGGAAGAAGTTCCAATTACTCAACAACTCACGCCACCGCCACCACCGCCACCACCGCCACCAGCTCCCGAAGTTATTGAAATAATGGAGGATGAATCTGAAGAGGAGGAAACAATCATTGAATCCACTGAAGCTAAACAAGATGAAAAAATTGTTGAGATCAAGGAAATCGTAGAAGAGGTTGTGGAAGAAGAAATAGTAGAAGTTCCTTTTGCTGTTATTGAAAACGTGCCAATCTATCCTGGATGCGAAAACGAAAGAAATAATGATGCAAGAAAGAAATGTATGTCTGATAAAGTATCTTCTTTCATCAATAAAAAATTCAATACCGACCTTGCTAACGATCTCGGTTTAGATGGAAGGCAACGAATTATGGTGCAGTTCAAAATTGATAAAACAGGAAGAGTAACAGATGTTCGTGCTCGTGCTCCACACCCTCGTCTTGAAAGAGAGGCTATCTCAGTGGTGCAATCACTACCAAATATGACTCCTGGAAAACAAAGAGGAAAACCAGTTGCTGTGTTATACTCTCTACCAATCATATTCGATATTCAGTAAAGAAATATCAGTATAAATATATAAAACCTCGCTTTTGAGCCTCAAAAGCGAGGTTTTTGTTTTGTGGCACGACAGTTGTTTTGAATAGTGTAATAAACCTTAAAGTATTACTATTATGAAAATACAAAACCAAGTGCCCAAGACTAAAAGAGAACAGAAGAAAGAAATCAATGTAAAATGGAACTCTCCGTTGTTTTTTCAAATAGGAGTAATTGTAAGCCTTCTAGTTGTGTTTTTTATAATCGAAACTCCGTTTGAGAAAGAAAAACCTATACCTTACATAGACACGAGTATCAATCTTGAGGAACCTCCTATGATTGACTATGTTATAGAGTTTGACGTGCCTGTAAAAACCGTGAAGAAAAGCGAGGTTAAACCAACTCCTAAACTCGAACCCAAAAAGCAAGTGATATCTAATGAGCTTAAGGTTATCAAAAATTTGAATCCTGATATTGAGTCTGATATTTTATCAAATGATGTTTTGGTTGACATTCCTATTCCATCAAAACAACCTGCTGCTCCTGAAGGTGATAATAGCGAACCAAAGTCTATAATTAATGTTGAACATGTTCCTGTGTATCCAGGTTGTGAAACCTTAGGTTCCAATGCAGAGAAAATTGACTGTATGTCTAACAAAATTAATAGTTTCATTAATAAAAACTTCAGAAAAGAACTACTCGAGAATTTTGAGCGTAATGATATCCAAAAAATCTATGTCCAATTTAAAATTAACTCTCAAGGGTATATCACCGACGTGCGAGCCAATTCTAATAATGAAAGACTAAAGATAGAGGCACAGCGCGTTGTTTCTAAACTTCCCGAAATGAAGCCAGGTAAACAAGGCGATAAAAATGTAGATGTTTTATATACACTGCCTATTATATTTAAAGCACAATAATTCATTAAAATACTAGTCTAAAGCCTCCAATGAAAATTGAAGGCTTTTTTTGAATATGCTCCATTCAAAAATCAGTATCTTTCCACCCAAAATGTTATTATTACTATGAAGCAGCTTCTATTTCTTTGGTTTTTGACCACTACATTATTGTTGTCAGCTCAAGGTTCCCATTCATCCTATGAGAAATATCCGGTGTTTCCAAATTGTACCGAGATTAATCTAGATTCATTAGAGAAATGTTTTTTGAATACGTTGCAGCAATTCGTTTATGATAACTATAACGTAGCCGAAAAGGTGTCAAGTAAAAATTATAGAGGAAGGGTCAATGTGCTTTTTGAAGTAACTAAAGAAGGCGACTTTAAAGTGCTTTATGTAAATGCTGTTTATGAAGAGCTAAAAGCTGAAGCAAAGCGAGTGTTTGGAATGCTTCCAAAAGTAAAACCTGCAACTCATAATGGCGAACCTACTTATGTTCAGTTTACAATGCCGATAGCTATTCCGTTAATAGAACCCGGTAAATTTGAATCTACACTGATGGCTGAAGCTGGATTGACCTCAAGAGATTTATTAGTCAATGAATATGATGATATTGAAAATCTCCCGTATCAAAATGAAGAATATCGAAGCAATATTAGTATCCCATTTTCACATCATAATTATGGTCTTTTTGATGGTGCATTGAATCGTGTTGGACTTAATAATCATACTGCTCAAAAACCATATATCTATAGCGAGGTAAATAAATACTACGACTTCGAAGCTGAAAATAACAAAATACTAAAAAATAAATCCTCGTGGTTCGGACGAAAGTGGTGGAATGAACACATGGTGACCATTAAAGGAGATAAATATTGGATAACCCTAGATCCAGGAGTCGATCTGCAAGTGGGTAAAGATTTTGGAGGTGAAATTGATACCTATAATAACACGAGAGTTGTATATACACAAGGAGGTATAGGAAAACATATTGGTTTCTTCGGGGCTATTTTTGAAAGTCAAGGTCGATTTGCAGATTATTTTAATCGTTACGCCGAGTCAATGGCACCAGCAGGGGGAAACCCAGGAATAATACCAGGACACGGTGTAGCTAAACGCTTTAAAACAGATTCCTATGACTACCCGGTTGGGATAGGTCATATCTCTTATACTCCTTCTGAGTTCATCAACGTTCAATTCGGTCATGGTAAAAACTTTTTAGGAGATGGGTATAGATCTCTATTTGCTAGTGATAATGCAAGTCCACATCCATACCTAAAACTAAATACAACTTTCTGGAAATTTAAATACACCAATACTTGGATGTCGTTGCGAGATGTGAGACGTGAAGTTGCACAAGAAGGCTCTTTTAGAACAAAATATATGGCTATGCATTATTTGAGCTATAACATAACGAAAAGATTAAATATAGGATTGTTCGAATCTGTATTGTGGCAAAATGACAACGGACGAGGTTTCGACGTGAATTACCTAAATCCAGTTATTTTCTATAGAGCTATCGAGTTTGCTACAGGACCAAGAGGAGGTAATGCAATGATTGGATTAGCAGCAAAATATAAAGTGAATGATCGTGTAAATATTTATGGACAGTTTGCTATAGATGAATTCTCATCAATAAATGTTTTTAGTGGAAATGGAAGTTGGAAGAATAAAACCGGATATCAGATAGGTTTAAAATATTATGATGCATTTGGTGTAGATGGATTGCTTTTGCAAACAGAATACAATCGCGTGAGGCCATATACTTATTCACATAATACTATTACGCTAAACTATGGACACAATAACCAATCAATGGCGCACACGTTAGGCGCGAACTTTTCAGAGTTTATTGCTATTGGACGCTATCAATCTGGACGAGTGTTTGGCGATGCCAAATTGATTTTAGCTAAAAGAGGATTTGACTTTAATACCGAAGACGACTCTATGTACTACGGGGGAGATATCTACCGATCTGAGTATGAAGATCGCCCTAGAGAAACAGGTAACTATGTAGGACAAGGAAATACAACAGATTTTCTTCATGCTGAGCTTCAAGCTGGCTACTTGATTAACCCAGCAACAAATCTAAAAATATACGGAAGTATAATCATAAGAGACTTTAAACCGTTAGTTGACACAGAGACAGTATTTAAAAATAGCACTACTTGGGTTAATTTAGGTATTCGAACAGATTTATTTAATTGGTATTACGACTTTTAAATAGTTAATTACTTGTGATTATCTGTTTTAAGTAGTTAAATAACTATGTTCATAGCTCAATAAAACAGTTGCTGAATTTTAATTCTTAAACCCATACCACACAGGTGCAAGTTTATAGGTTTGCTGTTGTGAAAAGTTTAAAGGAAATGTATCTTTGCCCAGTCAAATATAATATGGGCAAATCTGTTACATCATCAGCGTCTTTTACGCAATCAATCCTAAGTAATTTCAAAGAAATTACAAAGTTTCGCCTTTCCGTTAGTGTGGTGTTTTCTTCTGTTGCTGGATATCTTTTAGGAGCAGATACAATAGACTTCTTTGTTCTTTTTCTTTTGTGCTTAGGAGGTTATTTTATGGTTGGAGCGTCTAATGTGTTTAATCAAATAATTGAACGAGACCTAGACGCGTTGATGGAGAGAACAAAAAACAGACCTTTGCCTTCAGGACAAATGACGGTTCGCTCTGCATTTATATTAGGTTGCATTATGACAGTTGCTGGGATTGCAGTTCTGTATGTTATCAATCCTATAACGGCCATGTTCGGGGCAATCTCAATCTTTATGTATGTCAGCCTTTATACGCCTTTAAAAACACGTACACCTTTGTCGGTTTTTGTAGGTGCTTTTCCTGGAGCTATCCCGTTTATGCTTGGGTGGGTTGCAGCTAGTGGTAGCTTTGGCATAGAGCCAGGAACATTGTTTATGATACAATTCTTTTGGCAGTTCCCACATTTTTGGGCTATTGGTTGGTTTTTGTACGACGACTACCAAAAAGGAGGCTTTTTTATGCTTCCAAATGGTAAAAGAGACAAAGGTACTGCAATGCAAGTAGTTTTATATTGTATATGGACGGTGCTTGCTTCCTTAATTCCAGTGCTAGGTGTGACAGGTAAACTGTTTTTAACACCCATTTCCGGAGGACTAATCACCTTGATTGGCTTAGGGTTGCTATATTACGCAATTCGTCTTTATAAAGAAAGAACAAATAAAGCAGCAAAACAATTGATGCTAGCTAGTGTAAGTTATATAACACTATTGCAAATCATATTTGTGGTGGATAAATTCTTGAGGTAATTTTACAAAATATACCTCAAAGTAAATTAGAATCAATTTTTTAAATGATAACAATGAAGTTAACCGATAGGCCTGAAGAGGCGAAAATTGCGAGAGCAAAAAAAAATATACTCTGGTTCGGTATCATTAGCCTGACCATGAGCTTTGCTGGATTAACCAGTGCCTATGTGGTAAGTAAAGAACGTCCAGATTGGATTTCAGACTTTCAAATACCATCGGCATTTTATGCGAGTTTGGTGTTGATTTTAATAAGCAGCATAACAATCCATCTTGCAAATAAAGTGATTAAAAAAGAAAAGCATAGCCAAGGAATGGTGTTGTTGATCCTCACTCTTTTATTAGGAGTTGGGTTTGTTGTTTTTCAGTTTGTAGGCTTCTCTCAAATTATAGAAAGTGGGTATAATTTTACGGGACCAACAAGTAGTATTACTACTTCTTATATATATTTGATAGTTTTATTGCACGTAGCACACGTCTTTGGGGGCTTGATATCTCTTTTGGTTGTAATTTATAATCATTATAAACAGAAATATAGAAACGGCAAAACCCTTGGGATTGAACTGGCTGCAACCTTCTGGCACTTCATTGATGCCATATGGATCTATCTGTTTTTGTTTTTATATTTCGTTAAATAAAAATTAAACGTATTTTTGAACCTTATTTCTAAACCAATCACTTTTTATGGAAGCAACTGTTGCTCAAACAGGTACTGAAGGAAAAACTTGGGGAGGTGGAACTTCACCTCTAAAGGCTAGATATGGAAAAATGATGATGTGGTACTTCATCCTTTCCGATTCCTTAACATTTACCGGATTTCTTGCCTCTTATGGGTTAGCCCGATTCAAATTTGCGGACGTTTGGCCAATTCCAGACGAGGTGTTTACTCACTTTCCAGGTCTGCATGGGGTAGATGCACCAATGTATTATGTGGCATTGATGACCTTTATCCTGATATTCTCTTCTGTAACCATGGTATTGGCGGTAGACGCCGGTAGCAAAATGCAAAAGACAAAGGTAGCCTTCTACATGTTCTTAACTATTGTTGGAGGTTTGGTGTTCCTTAGCTCACAAGCATGGGAGTGGTCTACTTTTATTAAGGGAGATTACGGTGCTGTTGAAACAAAAGGAGGAGAGATTATCCAATTCCTAGATAACAACGGAAAACGAGTCGCTTTAGCAGACTTTGCAGCAGCTCCAACTTCTGAAAGAATAGAGCATACTAGCGAGAAAGGAGTTTGGTATAAAAAAGAACCAAAGTTCTACCCTGATATGTCTATGGATCAAGTTAGATCAGGATTTATTGCAAATGAAAACCTACTCATTAGAATCATGGAAAAGGATGAGAATGGTCAACATATCGTTCTTTCACGTGAGGAGTCTTTAAATAAATTAGAAAAAGACGGAGAAACAATTGTAATGGGGGCAAACCTTATTCATAACGAATATGGCCACCCACTGTTCGCAGACTTCTTCTTCTTTATCACTGGATTCCACGGATTCCACGTGTCTATTGGAGTAATGCTCAACTGTATTGTGTTCTTTAACGTACTTACAGGTACTTATGAAAGACGTGGACACTACGAAATGGTTGAAAAAGTAGGACTCTACTGGCACTTTGTAGACTTAGTTTGGGTTTTTGTATTTACATTCTTTTATCTGGTTTAGGCTTTAATATTAAAAAATGGCACACAATCAACATAACTTAGCAATCTTTAGAGGAAATCTAAAGTTTAAATCGAACATATCTAAAATATGGGGAGTTTTTATTCTGCTCTCTATAGTTACAATAATTGAGGTTGTATTAGGGATTTTCCGCCCTGAATCTCTCTTAGGAACAAGCTTTCTAGCTATGAATCTCCTTAACTGGATTTTCATATTGCTAACAATCGTTAAAGCATACTATATTACATGGGACTTTATGCACATGAGAGACGAGTCATCTGGTTTGCGTAGAACTGTTGTATGGTCTGGTGTGTTTTTGATTGCATACTTTGTAGCATTAATCTTACTAGAAGGTGACTACCTATACGAAACATTGACAAACGGATTTATTAAAACAGGTTTTTAATAAAAACATAATATATGATAAACCCTCACTAGTAATAGTGAGGGTTTTTTTATAGACAATTTTGAGCTTAAATTTATATCGAAAAAAGGTTGCCCACTGCTTTTTAACCCTTTATTTTTGTAGACCAATTTTTTACTAAGGGTTATGAAGAAATATATAGTACTAAGCATTCTTTTTATCCTGCCTATTACGGTCTATATTTTCTTTGCACTAAGTACGAACTACTTTAAGCCCCTCCCTGTTATTACAGATAATGTCGAGGAGGTAAACGATTTTGTTAATCTCAAAGGCGAGAAGGTTCAATTAAGAGATAAAATAACTATCCTTGGCTTTTTTGGAAATGATCTTGAAGCTCATAGAGCATACGCCTATAATTTAGCACATAAAATATATGGCAAATACTATCAGTTCAATGATTTCCAGTTCGTAATTCTACTTCCAGAAGGTACTGAAAATCAAGCTCGAAAAATAGAAGCAAAACTCGAAGAAATAGCGCCAACAGATACTTGGCACTTCGCTTTTAGTACAGAGTCCAACATTGCTCGTGTGTTTAACTCTCTACAATCACCATACTCCCTTAGAGCAGACCAATCAACACCCTATGTGTTTATAATTGATAAAGAAGTAAATCTAAGAGGAGGATTGGATAAGGAAGATAATGTTAGATATGGCTTTGACTCTAGTGTAATTGCAGATATTAATAATGAAATGAACGACGCCGTTAAGGTGTTGCTTGCAGAATATAGAAGAGCACTTAAGAAATATGGCTCTCAAAGAGAAATTTAAGTAACATGAAAAAGAATTATTCATATATAGGTATTTCATTTATAATACTAGTGTTCGGAATATGGGCTGTTCCTAAAATTATTGACACATTAGCTCAAGAAGAACTAGCATACATTGAAAGACATGATGAAAAAGCTAAAGTTCCTGAATTTTCATTCACAGACCAAAATGGTAAGACCATAACAAATGAAGATTATAAAGGCAAAGTCTATGTAGTAGAATTTTTCTTTACAACTTGCCCAGACATCTGTCCTATAATGAATGAGAATATGGTGAAAATTCAAGATGAATTCTTCGGTAATCCAAAAGTAGCAATAGCTTCGTTTACTATAGATCCAGATCACGATACACCAGAAACTCTTAAAGAATACGCTCAAATTAATGGAATAACAAAACCTCAATGGCATTTGTTAACTGGAAATCGAGACGATATTTTTAAACTAGCCAATGAAGGTTTTAATCTATATGTTGCACAAGTTGCAGACGATAGAGGTGGGTTTGAACACTCGGGCTTCTTTGCTTTAATAGATCAAGAAGGACACATCCGATCGCGTAAAGATGAAAATGGTAACCCTCTTATTTACTACGATGGCCTAGACCTCAAAAAAATCCAAATGTTAAAGGAAGATATTAAAAAATTGCTTTAAGGTTATGCCAGCTACTTCAGAAAACGGAAAAAAATATACTGTCTGGATTTGGATTCTATCCATAGCTATCCCATTAGCTGTGGCTGGATTGTTTACTGTGAAGATACCTGGCGTTGGACCATTTAAGTTTCTGCCGCCTATTTACGCTACAATTAATGGTCTAACAGCAGTGCTGCTGGTTATCTCTGTAATACAAATTAGAAAAGGAAACCGAAAAGCACATGAACGCTTGATGAAAACTGCAATATCATTTTCAGTGATGTTTCTAGTGCTGTATGTTATTTATCACATTACCTCAGAATCAACAAAGTATGGAGGAGAAGGCTTGTTGAAATATGTGTATTTTTTCATCCTTATTTCGCATATTTTACTGTCAATTGTTGTTATACCTTTTGTGCTAATAACCTACGTGAGAGCAATTTCAGGTCAGTTTTATAAACACCGAAAAATTGCCCGTATTACCTATCCATTGTGGTTATACGTAGCAGTAAGTGGAGTAATTGTCTATTTGATGATTTCCCCTTATTATTAAAATATTAAACAATGAAAACAAAATCTATAATCATATTGTTGATTCTTCTCCTTTTGGTTGTTATACCTGCCGAAGCTCAATGTGCAATGTGTCGAGCAGTATTAGAGAGTGACGAAAGTGGAGAGTCTGCAAAAGGAATCAACAACGGGATAGTATACCTGATGATTTTCCCATACCTCTTAGTGGGCGGTGTAGGATTTGCCGTTTACAGAAGCCGTAAAAAAGCTAGAGAAAGAGGTGAGTTGTAGTTTCTTCTAAATTTTTGTGGAAGGACTGTAACAAATTTGTTGGGTTAAAGTCTTATTGATAACTAAGTTTTATTGTGTCTCTTAGGTTGCCTAAGTTTCTTTTAAAATTCCCTAACTTTATAACTCAATATATTCTAAATGATTGAAATAAAAGACCTTCATAAATCCTACCACATGGGTAAAAACTCACTCCATGTTCTAAAAGGTATCAATTTTACAGTAGCTGAAGGTGAAATGGTTTCAATTATGGGCTCTTCTGGATCTGGAAAGTCAACATTACTCAATATATTAGGAATTTTAGATGAAGCAGATCAAGGCACATATAACCTTGATGGTACGCTAATTAAAAACCTAAATGAAAAAATAGCTGCACGCTACCGAAATAAATTCCTCGGATTTATCTTCCAATCTTTCAACTTGATCAATTACAAATCGGCATTGGATAATGTTGCTATGCCTCTTTATTATCAGGGTATCAAAAGAAATGTTAGAATCGAAAAAGCAATGCACTATCTTGAAAAAGTAGGCCTTGCCGATTGGGCATCTCATGCGCCCAATGAACTTTCAGGAGGACAAAAACAGCGAGTAGCCATTGCAAGAGCACTTGCCAGCGATCCAAAAGTTTTGCTTGCTGACGAACCTACAGGTGCTCTAGACACTAAAACTTCATACGAGGTAATGGAGCTAATTCAAGGTATTAACGACGAAGGAAAAACCATCCTCATAGTGACCCACGAGGAAGATATTGCAAATATGACCAAAAGGATCGTACACCTTAGAGATGGCTTAATCATAGACGATTCAAAAGTGGATCAAATCCGTGCCAAATCAGAAGCTCATGTTTAATCTTGAACGTTGGCAGGAAATATTCGACACTATTCGTAAAAACAAATTGCGAACGTTTCTAACAGGACTTTCGGTGGCTTCCGGTATCTTTATTTTAGTTATTCTACTTGCCATTGGACAAGGTATGGATAATGGTGTAAGTAAACAGTTTGAAAATGACGCTACCAACAGAATTAGCGTGTGGACAAGTGTTACTTCCGAAGAATACAAAGGCCTAAACCCAGGTAGAAGAATTCAGCTGACCAATCGCGACTACGAAATGGCCGTGAGAAAAAATGAATCTCAAATAGATCTAAAATCGGGAGTCTATAGCGTTTGGGGAGCAATGACTTCCTATGTAAGTGAAAATGGAAGCTATCGTGTAGAAGGAGTGCGAGGAGATTATCAGTTCTTGGAGAATGAAAATATGGTTGCAGGTCGTTATATCAATCAAAGCGATTTAGATAATTATGAAAAAGTAGCTATAATTGGAAACCAGGTATTCCTAGACCTTTTTAAAGGTAATGACGCTATCGGAAAATATATCGATATCACCGGAATCAAATTCAAAGTTGTTGGAATTTACACCGATCCAGGAGGGGAAAGAGAAGAAACCCGAATCTTTATTCCTTTAACTACTTCGCAAAGAGTTTTTAATGCGGGCGATAAACTAAGATCACTTGCTTTCACTCTTAATAAAGAAAACAACTATAAAAAAGCCCTGGCCGAGTCTGAAGCATTTTCTGCTCAGTTGGAAGCCGATATCAAAAGCGCACACACTATTTCACCCACAGATAAAAGAGCTGTGAACATTAATAATACCCTTGAAAATGCCAAAAAATTTTACGACTTAGGGAAAATGATCAATTGGTTTTTCTGGGGAGTAGGTATTTGCACTATCATTGCAGGAGTTGTTGGTGTTAGCAATATAATGCTCATAATTGTAAAAGAGCGAACCAAAGAAATTGGAATCAGAAAAGCTATTGGAGCTGAACCTTGGTCCATAATTGGAATGATTCTGCATGAATCTATCTTCGTTACTGCTATTGCTGGATTCACAGGGCTGTTGTTTAGCTTGTTTTTGCTGCAATTTGCGGGCCCGATGATTGAATCGGAATTTATTAGTAATCCTTCTATAGATTTTTCAATCGCACTCATTACAATTGTCATATTGATAGTCGCCGGTGCTATTGCAGGATTTTTCCCAGCCTATCGAGCCGCCCATATTAAACCTATAGATGCTTTACGTGATGAGTAATATATTTAGCAGAGATAGTTGGGCCGAAATAATAGAAGCTATAAGCAGTAACTGGTTTAGAACTATACTCACTGCCTTTGGAGTTCTATGGGGAATCTTTATTCTAGTTATTTTATTGGCTGCAGGAAACGGACTTGAAAATGGCGTAAAACAAGGGTTTAACGGAATGGCAACCAATTCCATGTTTATGTGGACACAAACCATTTCTCAACCCTACAAAGGCCTGCCAAAAGGACGACGTTACAATTTTAAATTAGGAGATGTAGAAGCTATTAAACAACAAGTGCCTGGATTGAAATTTGTCTCTCCACGAAACCAATTAGGAGGCTTTAGAGGAAGTAATAACGTTGTTAGAGGCCTGCATTCAGGCGCGTTTAACGTCTATGGAGATTATCCAGAGATCATAGAGCAGCAGCCCATGGAAATCACTGAAGGCAGATTCATTAATTACTCCGATATTAATGAAAATAGAAAAGTGGCTGTAATCGGCAGAGGAGTTAAAAGTGAATTATATGATCCTTCTGAAGAAGTTATAGGTTCTTATATAAAAATTAATGGAGTGAGTTTCTTAGTTGTCGGTACATATAAAAAAATCGGACAAATGGGAGGCGATCCAGAGGAACAACAAAAAGAAATATTTGTTCCATTTACAGCTTTTTCACAAGCTTTTAATATGGCCGATATAGTAGGGTGGATGGCAATAACCGCTCAAGATGACCTTTCTATAACCAACCTAAAAGAGCAAGTGTTTGATGTTGTAAAAACTCGACATTCAATTGCACCCACAGACGATCGTGCTGTAGGAAATTTCGATCTCTATAAAGAATACACTAAGATTAATGGACTCTTTATAGCATTAAACTTTGTGGCTTATTTTGTTGGAATTCTAGTGCTAATTTCTGGAGTGATAGGGATAAGTAATATCATGCTAATAGTTGTGAAAGAACGCACAAAGGAAATTGGAATACGAAGAGCATTAGGCGCAACGCCTTGGAGTATACGTTCTCAAATATTATTAGAGTCAATTTTTCTAACTATAGTTTCAGGAATGGCGGGTATCATTTTGGCAACTGGAGTATTGGCATTAGTTAATCATCAACTCGATAATATGGACACTTCAGATATGATGTTTATCAATCCATCTGTAAGTGTGGGGGTGGTTTTTGTAGCCCTAATGATTTTAATTGTATCGGGATTATTAGCTGGACTAATCCCAGCACAAAACGCTATAAGTATTAAACCTGTAGAAGCACTTAGAACTGAATAATAAAATAGATGGCCTACCATCGTTAATTAAACCAATTTGCAAGTAGGCGTGTAAATAATTTCAAATGAAAAGAACAAAAACCATTGTAGCCCTTGTCGTAATTGTATTGTTTTTTGCTATCTCCATGTTCTGGTTATATTCAAAAAACATGGAAGACCCCGTAGTTTATACTACCGAAAAACCAACAATAAGCAGTATTGTTAAAAATACAGTTGCAACCGGAAGCATTGTCCCAAAAGAAGAAGTGCTGATTAAACCAAATATTTCTGGTATTATAGATGAAATATTTGTGGAAGCAGGCCAAGTAATTCAAGCAGGTGATTTAATAGCAAGAGTAAAAGTAGTGCCAAACGTAACTTCTCTAAACAGTGCTCAAAGCAATATCAATAGCGCACGCACTCAAGTAGAAACCGCTCGGATTGCGTTCGAAAACCAAAAAAGCATCTACAATCGTCAAAAAGAATTATTTGAAAAAGGAGTGATTTCTGCTAACGAATTCGATAATGCCCGTTCTTTATTTGATCAGGCTCAACAAAGATTAAAACAAGAGCAAGTTGGTTTAACCGCTGCCAGCCAAAACTATGATATCGTAAGAACAGGAACTACTCGAGGTTTAGGTGCTTCTGCAAATACTGAGATTAGAGCAACAGTCTCCGGAATGGTGTTAGACGTACCCGTGAAAACAGGAAATCAAGTTATTGAAGCCAACAATTTTAATGATGGAACTACAATTGCTACCTTAGCAGACGTAGATAGGATGATCTTTGAAGGAAAAGTAGATGAGAGTGAAGTTGGAAAAATTAAAGAAGGGCTGCCTTTAGAAATCACCGTAGGAGCTCTTCAAGACAAAACATTCGACGCCGAACTAGATTATATCGCTCCTAAAGGAGTGAGCGAAAATGGTGCTATTCAGTTTGAAATTAAAGGAACAATGAAAAAGCTAGATTCAACCACATTTATAAGAGCAGGCCTTAGCGCTAATGCATCAATTATTTTGGCAAGAGCAGATAGCGTACTCGCTATTAAAGAAGCATTGGTTCAATACGACCCTCAAACTCATAAACCTTTTGTGGAAGTTGAAGTTGGCGATCAAAAATACGAACGTAGAGATGTAGAACTAGGAATAAGCGATGGAATAGAGGTGGAAGTAAAAAGTGGTATTTCAAAAGATGAAAACATTAAAGTTTGGAATCAACTGAAACCTGCAGGATCCTAACCCCAATAATAAAGACTATACTACAACTGTAACAATATACAGATCTAGAAGACATACATAGTAATACATAAACATATGAAGAAATTAGTATTCACATTCTTATCTCTGATTCTAACCATATCTCTAAGTGCACAGTCTAAAAAGTGGACTTTAGAAGAATGTGTAGAATATGCATTAGAAAATAATATCTCGATTAAACAGAGCGAACTGGAGGTTGAATCGGCTGAACTGTCTAAAAAAGATGCATTTGGAAATTTTTTGCCATCATTGAATGCATCTGCTACTAATGCTTGGAACACAGGTCTTACTCAAAATGTAACTACCGGAGTTTTACAAACCCAAACCACCCGAAATTCATCCTATAACCTAACTGCAGGGGTTTCATTATTCGATGGGCTTCGCAATATTCGAACGAGCCAACGTGCACAACTAGCCAAGCTAGCTTCTCAATATAACCTAGAGAAGATGAAAGACGATATATCGCTTATGGTCGCTAATTCATACCTCCAAATTCTTTTTAATAAAGCAAATTTAGAAGCAGCTGAATCACAAAACCTTGTAACCTTAGAGCAACTTCAGCGCACAAACGACTTAGTAGACGCTGGCGTGCTTCCTCGAGGAGATTTGTTGGAGATTCAAGCAACAGATGCAAGTGAAAAACAAAGAATAGCCGTTGCCGAAAATGCAGTGGAAATCTCTTTAATCAGCCTAGCTCAACTTCTATTGATAAAAGACTACGAAAATTTTGATATCGTGGATAGCGACTTCGAGGTTTCTCCTAACGATATTATCGATAAACCTGTTAGAGAGATAATTCAATCGGCGCAAGAAAATCGTTCCGAAGTAAAAATAGCACAAAAAAATGTTGAACTTGCCCAAAAAGATTTACAGTTAGCGCGAAGTGAATATTATCCAACACTAAATGGATTTTTCAACTATAACACTAGAGAGTCAGGTGCCGAACGCTTCGAAAGAGGTGGCATCGATCCCGATAACCCATACCAACCCATTGGAGTAGTAGAAGAAACAGGACAAACAGTGGTTGCGCCTAATTTTGCTGTGCTCACTTCTCCGCCACTTCCCTTTTTCGATCAACTATCTTTAAACGATGGAATGTCCTACGGAATACAGCTAAATATTCCAATTTTTAATGGAATGGCAGTTCGAAATAATGTGAAAAGAAGAAAGATTAATCTTAGAAATACTGAATATCAACTCGAACAAGCTAAATTAGACCTGGAGTCTAATGTTTACCAAGCCTACGTAGACGCCAAAGGAGCTCTTAAAGCCTATGAAGCATCCTTAGTAGCTCTAGAATCGCAAGAATTAGCATATCAATATGCAAACGATCGATTCGACGTGGGACTCACAAACGCCTTCGACTTTAGCCAATCAAAATTGAGATATGATAATGCTAAAATTGAACTGAACAGAACTAAATTTGAGTATATTTTTAAATTGAAGGTTTTGGAATTATATTTCGGAATTCCAGCTACTGAATTAAAATTTTAAACATGAATAAAAAAACACTAATCTGGATTTCAGTTGTTATCATCGCTTTAATCGTACTGCTGATTGGTGGTAAAAAAGCAGGCTGGTTCGGAAAATCGAACAATTTTAGAGAAGTAGAGATCTCGAAAATTGAACCTATAGATATTATAGAAACTGTTGCCGCTACAGGGAAAATTCAACCTGAAACAGAAATTGCACTCTCTTCCGAAGTGTCTGGAGAAATTATTGAACTCCCTCTAAGAGAAGGACAAACCGTAGAAAAAGGCGACTTGCTAGTTAAAATCAACCCTGACTTGATTCAAGCAGCTGTTAGCCAATCTCAGGCTGGACTTCAAAATGTTAGAGCTCAACTTGCTCAAGCAGAAGCGAGTGAAACTAATGCGAAGTTAAACTTCGATAGAAACAAAGTTTTGTTTGAAAAAGGAGTTATTTCAAAATCCGAATGGGATAGATCTGTAGCAGACTACGAAATGGCACAAGCAAGTAGAAAGGCTGCCTACTACAGTGTGCAGAGTGCAGCAGCAAACGTAAAACAATCAGTTGATAACCTAGCTCGAACTATAATTTACTCACCCATTAGCGGAACAATTTCTAAACTTTCTGTTGAACTAGGTGAAAGAGTAGTGGGAACAGCCCAAATGGCCGGAACCGAGATAGTGCGTGTAGCCAATCTTCAACGCATGGAAGTTGTTGTAGATGTAAATGAAAATGACATTGTAAAAGTCTCTGTTGGAGACTCTACAATAGTGGAAGTAGATGCATACCTAAAAAGAGAGTTCAAAGGCGTTGTTACTGAAATTGCCAATAGCGCCGAAACAGCTTTAAGTGCAGACCAAGTAACAAACTTTAAAGTGAAAGTGGCGATTTTACCTGAATCTTACAAAGATTTAACCGAAGGAAAACCTGAAAGCTATTCGCCATTTAGACCTGGAATGACCGCAACAGTCGATATTATTACGAATAAGAAAAAAGGAGTAATAGGTGTGCCAATAAGTTCTATCGTTGTTAAAACAGACACAACAAGCTCTAGAACCACTTCTAAACCTAATACAACTACTTCTGCCGAAAGATTTGAAGCCGTTTTCCTAAAAGAAGGTGGTGAAGCTAAGCTAAGAGTTGTAAAAACAGGAATTCAAGACGATTTTAATATTGAAATTGTATCAGGATTGAAAGAAGGTGAAACAGTTATCACGGGCCCTTATAACACTGTGACAAAACTATTGAAATCAGGAGATAAAGTAGAAGTGAGTAACGCTGCTAAAAACGAATAAACATATAGAATAGATGGCTAATATCTTATGTCTTGAAACGGCTACAACCAATTGTTCTGTAGCACTATCAGTAAATGGAGTGGTTATAGCATTTCGTGAAGTAAACAACAAGAAGTTTTCACACGCCGAAAAACTCCATGTTTTTATAGAAGAGGTATTGGCAGAAGCCAAACTAGATAAAAAACAATTAGACGCCATAGCCATCAGTAAAGGCCCAGGTTCCTATACAGGGCTCCGTATAGGCGTTTCAGCAGCTAAAGGACTTTGTTTTGCACTAGAGATACCTCTAATTTCTACTCTAACATTGGAAGTGCTTGCTCAACAAGTAGAAAGTGATGATGCCCTTATCATTCCACTAATAGATGCTCGCAGAATGGAGGTTTATTCTGCAGTTTTCGATAAAGATAAAACCCAACTTCGTAAAACAAAAGCTGAAGTGCTAACCGAGGATTCCTTTTCTAAATATCTCGAGCAAAATAAATCTTTCTTTCTTGGCGATGGAGCCGCAAAATTCAAGCCTATTTGTAATCATGAAAATGCTAATTTCTTGATCGATAAATTTCCTAGCGCACTAGATATGGCCCCGTTAGCAGAAGCTAAATTCAATACAAACGATTTTGAAGACGTGGCATACTTCGAACCTTTTTATCTAAAGGAATTTATGTCGGGATAGACTCTGTCTTCCTAAAAAATAATTGTGTTGAAATTCTTTACTAATAAACTTCAACGCTTTATCCTGTATTACAATTAGTTAATGTGTGCCAAACCGTGAATCCATCGCTCACAACTGTCTCCTTGATTTGGCTATGCTATTATTCTTTTATCCAAAATAACTTAACGTTTACATCACTTAGATTTTCATTGAGAAAAGAATAAAAAAACAATATTTACCACAAAAAACAATGGAACTATTTGCAATGATTTTTGGGGCAATATTCTCTGTGATGAACCCTTTTGGAACTGTGCCAATATTTGTTGGTTTAACAAAAGAACACAATAAATTAAAACGTAATAAAATAGCGTTTTGGACCTCCCTAAATGTGTTAATAATATTACTTATATCATTTTTTGTTGGAAAGTTTATCCTATTATTTTTTGGTATTACATTAAACTCTTTGAAAATTGCTGGAGGACTAATTATTGTGTCATCAGGTTTTGCATTATTGACAGGCGAGTTTAATAAGCATAAAGGAATGAAAAAAGACAAAGTGAAAGAGGATATTAAAAACCGCTCAGAGATTTCATTAACCCCTCTGGCAATACCCATGATAGCCGGGCCAGGTACAATTTCTTTGCTAATAACTTATAATCAAGAATATAACGGATTAAATAAAATTATAATTATTCTAGGGGCAATTGTTTTAGCTACAATATGCATATATCTAATTTTGAAAAGCTCATTTTATATTGTTAAAACACTTGGAGCCTCTGGAATCAATGCATTGTCTAGAGTTATCGGATTCATTGTCATTGCAATAGGTGTTGAATTTATTATTTCAGCTGTAGTAAGCATATTTAATGTTGCCTAATAGAATGAAATATAGAAATTGGTGAGAACAAGTAACAACCTAAAGCCAATAACCCCGAAGCTTCGGGAGGTTTAAATAAAGTTGATTTTGCTTATTTCTAATTTTGGCATCTAAAGTAAGTGGTTCAATAAGTCTACTTTTGCAATGTCTTTTTTGTTAGTACAAGAAATTTTTAACGAAGAATCATTTATTTTTATGACATATAAAACCATAGTTATGTAATCCGTTTTTGTTAAAGTTATTTTATTAGAAGTAGCCAAAGCTTTCATTTTTTCAGTATTTTCTTTGGTGCTTTTAGACTCATTAATTAAAAGGTATATCAATTCCTTTTTTATTGGATCAATTTCATAACTAGGATTTGTATAGAAATCTTCAAAAGATTGTTTTTTATTGTAATGTTCTCCTCCTAATCCATATTGATCTGCTGCTTTAAAATGCATATCTTTTGGTGCGTGAGCGTAGATAGTCCATTGAATTAGATTTTCAGTTGAATCTACTCTTAGTATATGATCTTCGTTAGTTCCAAACTGTTCATTAATAGTGGTTTTATATACTATTTCCATTTTATATGTCTACATATTTTGCCATTACGTGAAGCATAACCGAACCGCTTTTGGCTTGTTGTCAGCGTCGTTGCATAAGATTAGTTGCATGTTTTTAAGCACTTAATTTAACAAATAAAAACCGAATAGACACGAGCGAAGTGAACTGTGCCAAGCAAAAATCCGCGTCCCGATAGCTATCGGGATTCGTAAGTAGGCCAGTACTAGCAATGGATTATACAGTGTGCCCGTTGCACAAGTCTTGATAAAGATATAGAATTTTCGTAACTTGTTATATGCAAGGTAAAAAGGTATAGCAGGAGAAATTGTTCAATTCATTTAGTCTCAGCTCTCGAGTTCCAGAACATAATTTCTGCCACCGTTTAAAGGTTATTTTGTCTTTTTTGGTAAAATTGATTCCCCAGCAATGCATAGGACCCTTTTTAAAGAACCCAAATCTTGCTCATTTTTTGGCCTGACCAAAAAATAAAGCCGCTTTTAGCGGCTTAAATAGATTTGATTTTAGTGAAATTATAGGGTCGTGCCGACCACACGAATGCTTAGTTATTGGGTGTAGTTTTTTTATTCGGTTATTCTGTTTTTCAAATCCATTCTTTCGTGTAAAATTCTAATAATTTCAATTCTTTCTGGATTAATTATTTGATAGAAAATTATATGCTTTTCAGATTTCACTCCTAAAAGGTTTTTGTTAATTCCATCATATTCTTTTCCAACATTTGGATTATCGGCGATTCCATTACACGCCATTTTTATCGTTGCGTAATATTTGTCTGCTTGAGTTTCAGACCAAGTTTCGAAAGTATAAAACCAAATATTATTTAAATCGTCAATGGCTTCTTGTCTTAATACAACTTTAGCCATTTTTTCTTCTTTCTGATTTTAATTTTTTCAGATTTTCGTCAAAGTCAAAATCCTCAACAATAGGACTATTTAAGCCTTGTTGAATTGCATTTCTCAGAGCAATAACTTTACTTTCCTCATTTTCTAATAATCTCAGTCCAGCTCTTATTACTTCGCTAACGTTTTTATATCTTCCAGAAGAAACTTGGCTACTCACAAATTGGTCAAAATAATTTCCGAGTGATATTGATGTGTTTTTACTCATAATTTCAAATTTAAACTCAAAAATACCAAAAATTGGTAAGATTTCCAAATTACACCCAACGGCAGTCTGTCTCAAAACTACACTAATTTTCCTTTAAATTCAGTTGCAGGGTTAAGATTTC
>DATGMT010000091.1:0-3359 GCA_035307265.1 Aequorivita sp. | reverse complement strand
CAGTGAATGGGTACTTATAAGTGACGAATCTCAAAAATAAAATCTTCGATATCCAAATCAAAGTGAATATACTTTTGCGGTCATAGCAAGAGTCAATGTTTCTCAATTTGCTTTATGTATCCTATCTTATTTGATATTCTACAAATAAAGTAGCTTTGACGTTTACGGTTCCTTTACCAATTGAAATGGATTGATGTTGAGAATCAATCATTTCTTCCCTTTCAACAATAACTTCAGCGTTTGATTCGACATATTGTGGCATGGACGCCGAAATTTCAACATTGCCGATTTTTAATACTTCTTTTTGTGATTCAGGTAGTTTGTCCAACAACCGATCGGCTAAGATTTCTGATTTTTCCAAAGCATTGATATAGGCTTCATTTTTTAAACTATCAAGTTTGGTATGTGAATAGTTCAAGCCACCCAAATCAAGGTTTCTGTTATCCAACAAATCGGTGTATATCTCATCGAGTTTTTCGATAGACCTCACCGTGACATTAATGGTTGTAGCGCTTTTATAGCCTTCGAATACCCTCGCATTATTTCTCCAGGTATAACTTTTATTCAACCTCACTGAAGTTGTCAGGATGTCGTCTTTCTTTATCCCAAAAGATTCTAACTTACCGTGCAATTCATTGGATTTTTCAACCAAGCATTCTTTTGAAGCGTGTATTGATCTATCCAAGCATTCGAGGCTTATACGAAAAGTAGCCATATCGGGAAGAGTTTCAACTTCTCCAACCGATTTCAGCATAAGCGTCTTGAATTTCTGAGTTTGTACTATTTCATCACTTTGGCAACTCACCAAAGTAAAAAAACAAATAATTCCGATTAATTTTCTCATTTTCTGATGTTTTAAGTGCGAAGTATAAAAGATGTTAAATCTATACTTGCAAAATGCGCACCACAGTATTTTAAAACAGCGTTAGTCTTGATTCATCATCGAAATAAGTGAAAATGAAACGAGCATATCGTTTTTGGGAGTCATCGATTTCATGGTATTGTTATTTATCCACCTTAAATATTAATACAATATTCTAAAAAAAAATAAGAGATAAAACCGTGGTCCTATCTCTTATTCTTTGGTCGTTTAGTGTCTTTATGACGCACTATAGCAATGTCGCATGCCGTTGCATTATTTAACTAATAACTTTCTAGTCGTAGTCTTATCGTTTGTCGCGATTTTAATTAAGTAAACTCCGCTAGACAAATGCGATACATCTATTGTATGTCCGTTGAACTTTCCTCCTATCTGCTCACCGTTTAGCGTATAAATAACTACACTCTCTATGGGTTCGTCACCTTGGATGGTGACCAAGTCTGTAGCAGGATTCGGATAGATAGCAATGTTTGACAGTGTTATATCTGAAATCGACAGTGTTTGCTCTTCAGAAGCATCTGAATATACATAAGAAGCATCTATTGATTTAACACTCCAATACAAAGCTGAAGGAATTTCGTTTAGATCCAAATACCAAAATGGCGTTGTAACAACATATCTTGCGATGTCTTGACCACCAGAAGTGGTTCCAACGGTTAGTTCATACCGCAATGCTTCTGTAGGTGTTTTGTCATCAGTTGCACCACTCCACGAAAAGTTTAGCCTATTTCCTTCTTCTTCTAAAACTAAATCTGTTGGAGGATTTGGCTTTTCGTTAGTCTCTGTCGATAAGTTTTTAAACAATTTAGTCAATTGAGGAGATCCGCCTGTCCCCCAATCAAAACCTGTCATCACGATATCAAGTTTGTTGTCGTTGTTATAATCAAAGGCTTGCACATCACCACCGCTACCTATATTATACAATCCTGTATCTTCCACTTTAGTAAAGCTATTTGTGTCGGGATCATAGACAAACAGCTTTGTCCTACTTTGGGTTCCACCACTAGAATAGTTTCCGACAATCACAAAGTCATAATATCCATCATTATTAAAATCTCCTACAGCAACACTGGAATCTTTGAGTCCTTCGTTTTCAATTTCGAGAATTTCATCAAAACCTCCTTCTCCGTTATTAAAATAAACTGCTAAATATCCATTATTATTAGCATCATTTCCTGAATAGATTAAATCTTGAAAACCATCGGCATTAAAATCGGCATACTTGACTTCACCTTTTGAAACGCCAGGAAATTCATGGGTTAGTTCCAAAGTGCCTTCATTATTGATATACACATGAAACACAGGGTTTATGTTTGGATCAAGTCCAATGGCAACTGCGTCCAATTCACCGTTGTTATTGAGGTCAACTATTTGAAAATTTCCAAATTGCGTTCCTGGCAACCACTCTAAGTGCGTTTCAAAACCATCGCCTGTGTTTTCAAAATAATCAACTGCGTGTTCGTATCCTACGCCTTCATTATATTGAATTCCATTGACGGCATAATCTTGAAAACCGTTGTGGTTCATATCGAAAACTTCAATATTTCCATATACTCTTCCAACCGTTTCATCTGTTTTCACAAAATTGTTTCCATCGTTTTCCCAGCGGTATTGTTTGTAATTGACGATGTCGAGGTAACTCAATCCTGTAGAAACAATATCCATTAAGCCATCGTTATTGAAATCGATGAAACGTATGGCTCCTTCGTGTACGGAAAATTCTTCGAAATTATGAGATAGTTCAAAAGAGTCGCCCGTGTTCACATAAAATTCATTCTGTGTGATATAACTTCCATCTTCAATTAAAGCACCACTAAAAACGATATCCATATTTCCATTACCATTAATATCGGCAACGTCTATAGAGCTGAAGAGAAAATCCTTGAAGTCGGTTTCTACTTCTTCAAAAGTTTGGCTAAACAATAAGGCGGGGAGCAAAATTGCTAAAAGTGTAATTTTTTTCATTTTGTTTTAACTTATTTATTAATTTCCTTCAACATACAAAAACTTTGGACAACCTCGTGAAACAAGCTTCTTGCGCAACAGTGTTTGCACCTAAATAGTTTTTACTCTTTGTAATTGCATTATGATAAAAACTTAACTAACTACCTTTTTCATCAACCAATAATCCGGTAATTAACACGACGATTATTATTATAACATAAGTTAAATCACTGTATTTTTAACTATTATTCACTTCGATTTAACAATATCTTTAGATTCATTGTAAGGGTTTCAGGTCAGAACACCATTCGGAAAATCACTTAATCTTCCATTTATTTTATTCTGCATCGCATATCTATTTTCCTTTTACTTATTAGCAATCAACACCTAAAATTCTACAGATAATTTTTTGGTCTTTTTAAACTTCTCAATTTATCTTCTCTAAATTTTTTTTCCTTGGAAAATCCTTTGGCTTTGTGTAATTTTAATGACTACGCGATAATAGCATAAATCATTTCATTAAAACTTCGAAAAA
>DATGMT010000090.1:0-5538 GCA_035307265.1 Aequorivita sp. | reverse complement strand
TCAAAATCAACTCGTGGATAGGTAAAAAAGCTCACGATCAATAAAATGACAACTCCACCAATGAGAATTTTGCTTTTGTGAAATTGGAATCCCGCAATAGAGTCTAAAATATTTTTACGCTTAGATTTAGCAACAGGATTTTTATACACTAAAGGGATAAAAAACAGAGCGAAAACAGAAGCTCCTAATACGCTAAGCGCGGCAAAAAGCCCTAAATCCTGAAGTGCCTGCGACTCCAAAAACAACAAGCAAAGGAACGCAAGAGCCGTAGACAGACTGCTCATCAAGATAGGTTGTGTTATATCTTTATAAAGATTTTCTGTAGTTTCATTATTCCGGATATGAGTGAGAATATGCAAGGAATAATCTAAAGTAACTCCCAGAAGAACCGACCCTATTCCTAGTGAAATTGCTGAGATTTCTTCACGTATTAAATAAAGAATAGCCATCGCAAATAATCCTCCAAAAAGTGTGGGGACAAACAAAATTACAGGTATGTAAAGCCTCCTATAAAAAAGGATAAACACAAGAATTAGAAGTGTAAAGGTGATTCCTACCGTAAATTGGATGTCGTTTTTAATCTGTTCGGCATTTGCAACTGCTATAAGCGCAGCACCGAAGTATTCACTTGAAACATTACCAGCATACTTTTGATTCAATTTATCTCGAAGAAGATACAGTTGCTCGGCAAACTTGCTGTTTTCGGCGGTTTCGCTGCTACTGTATTTCGGACTAATAAATAGAAGTATGTTTTTTTCATTCTTGTTTAACAAAAACCCTTCTCTTAAGACAAAATCATCCGAAGCTCCCAATTGGCGGAGTTTCTTTAAAGCAATAAATGAAAGCCCAAGCGGATCTCTTAGAATGATGTCTTTTGAAACAATTCCAGAAGGTGAAATTAATGTTCGATAATTAGCTTCGGTGGTTGCTGCAATACTATCAGGAAATATTTTATTTGAGATCGTTTCGTAATCTTCTTTATTAAGAAAAAGAGGTAGATTCTGATAAACAAAATCCATTGTTCGAAACATGTTTTCTTCATCAACTTTCCCTCTTATATTTTTGATATAATTAGCAGAATTAGCTTCGAGGCTGTCTACATATTCAGTAGCATAATTAAAAAGGTCATCAATTTCAGCTGAGTCATTTAGCTTGATATTTACAATTATCTTATCGGTGAAGTTGACCGTTTTAAGCACCTTTTGAAGGTCTTTATTCTCAGCATTGATAGGAATCAATTTTGAAATATCTTCCTCAAATCGGATTTTGGAGACCAAAAACACTAATCCCATGAAAATTAGTAGTAATGCCAAAGCACTCCCTATTCTATTTTTCTGTAGAAATTGATGTGATTTATAGAACCATTTACCCATTAAAAATCTTTTTCCGATCAAACAACATCAAGATAGCATATCCTGTTAATCCTGCAACAATCGACATAATAACCGAAAGTGCTAAACTGCCGACAATATAGGATTTTAAATGTTTCATCAGCTCAACACTTGGGTCTATCTCACTAATAGTAAGCACGAACTGTTCACCGAGAATCCAGCTTCCCAACTTCAAACTTCCAAAAACAATAAAAGGAATAAATGGCGGAAGACTAACGTTAGAAAATGCGAAGGCGATTACTTTATTCAACCTAAAGAAAACCGCTAAGAATATTACACTTAACGTATGAAAACCCCAAAGTGGTGAAAGGCCAATAAAAACACCAAGAGTGATAGAAAGTGCCTTTTTCTCTGCAGAATCATCACTGCCAAGCAAGTCTTCTTTTATAAAACGCTTAATTCCTTTTTTTTTTAGATTCCTAAACCAATTTCGAGGTTTTATATAAAAGAAAGTAAGGAATACTAAATATGTATTTAAAATACTAATGCGTGTAAAGTCCCGAAATGGGCGGAAATGAGAAACTCTATCATATAATTCATAGTGAATTTGAATGGGGATATTTCTTACTTCAATACCTTCCCAAGCAGATTTTACGATAGCTTCTATTTCAAATTCAAACTTATTAGTAACAAAGCTCAAGTCCTTCATAGCAAACAAAGGATAAAGTCGGAATCCAGATTGCGTATCTTCCAACTTAATTCCTGTTTCAACCCAAAACCAAAAGTTTGAAAATTTATTTCCGAAACTACTTTTCTTAGGGACACCTTCTTGCGACATATTTCGAGAGCCTATTAAAAGAAGATCTTTTCTTTCTGAAGCTTCAAGAGCTTCAATAAACACTGGAATATCTTCAGGAAAATGCTGTCCGTCGCTGTCAATAGTTATCGCATAATCATAACCCAATTTGTAGGCTAGATCAAACCCTTGTCGAAGTGCATTTCCTTTTCCCTTGTTTTCGGGAATATGGATTTGCTCTACCTTCTGAAACGATTTTAGTATATGAGCTGTTGAATCTGTAGAGCCATCATTAACGACAATAAGATTATTGGTCAATTTTAAAACCCCCTCAATAGTAGTTTGTAGGCTTGTGTGATTATTATAAGTTGGAATAATCACGCAGCATTTCAGATTATTTATTTTTTCTGAAAGTAGTTTCGGGTTCATTTGCGACTTTTGACTCTATGCTCCCAATGTTTTAATAGTCAACTTCCTATTGGGATTACGACGCAAATATAGGTTTTAAGAGTTTAAAAACAGAAAATGAGGTGTGGGAATGATTATTCAAGAAAATCATTCGCAGACATTTATCACTTCACATCCTTATAGGTTTCATACATAGATCCAAAATGAGATTCGATAAACATATCAAACGGTATTTCCTCTTGCTTAATAAACCCTTTCTTCTTTAACTTTCCTTCCGAAACTAGGTCCACAACTGTGGAAATACTACAAGCCGTTGTCCAGCTTATCGCACGCCAATCTTTATTATCTAAAGTGATTTTTCGATAGGATTCTGAAAACTCCTTTCTTCTCAATTGGCCATCCATTATACCTTCAACCGCTGCATACACCAAAACAATATCCTCGTCAACCAAAGGCAATGCTTTGTTTAAAATATCTTTAGCCAGTTTCCTGTCGTCCTTCAAAAGAAGGTCATAAAGCAATAATTTCATTCCATCTCTGTGTCCGGGATATCGAATGGTTTTATAATTGAGAGTGTCCACTTTTCCGTCCAAGGTCTCACACATAGTCCCCAAGCCGCCTGAAGTTAGAAACGCTTCATATTGGCGTCCATTGATATTGATGGATTCTACGTCATCAAGGGAAGCAAGCATTTTGCGTTCGCCGTTGTGGATTACTTCGGCATCGTTTAGGTATTCGTTGATAACACCTTCTGCGCTCCATGTAAAGCTATAACCCAATTGCCCCATGGGATGTAAAGGAAGTGCGCCAACTCTCAGTTTCACAGCGCGAACCTCAGAAAACTGGTTGTATAATCCTGCCCCGAGAATTCCGATGAATCCGGGAGCCAACCCACATTGGGGTGCAAGTACGGATTTGCTATTTTCGGCCATTTTCTGAATGGCATTTAGAGTGGGAACATCTTCGGTTAAATCGAAATAGTGAACTCCCATATCAACAGCAGTTTCAGCTATTTTTATATTTAGAAAATAAGGTAGACAAGAAACCACTGCATCCTTATCTTTTAAAAAATCACGAATGCTTTTGTCGTTGGAAACATCTCCTTTTACAATTTTAAAAGGAAATTTCTCTTTAGCCTCGGCTTGATCCATTCCCTCAACCTTATACTTTGAACTCAACAAAGTGGCAACCAAACTACCTACTTTCCCAAGACCTAAAACACCTATATTTTTAATCATTGCTTTTTTTTGATAAGTAGGAAAGTTAAGGTTTAATCAGAAATAATCCAATGAAAAAGAGTTTGTTAATATTTCTATACAGAATATGGGAAATAGCGAGAGAGTATTATCCAGCCAAAACCTAAGAACTATTAATCCTCTATGATTCTTTTCTTCCAAAAATAAACAACCGAAGCTCACGAGATTAAATCTTAAGGCAGCAGAGAAATCAAGCAATACAATCACGCGTGAGCGTGGAGTAAACACTCAATCACCTTCAAATTTTATAAACAAAATAAGTCCGACTAAAACCCTAACCCTTTTGATAATAAAAATATTTAACAAACAGAAAAGCCGCCTCCTTTTTGAAAAAGAGACGGCTTAAAAATTTTTAAAAAAATGTGATTTATTTCTTTACAATTTTGAAGGTTTCAGTAATTCTTCCTTCAAATGTTGCTTTCACCAAATAGATTCCCAACTTAAGAGAACTCAAATTTATATCTCCATGTGAAATTGTGCTTGGTTTTAAAACTTTTTGACCCATTAAGTTATAAACCTCTATCGACTCAACAGTTTCTTGTGATTGAATAGTTAACACATCGGTTACCGGGTTTGGATAGAAGTCAAAATCAATCGATGTAAAATCAGAAACTCCTAAAGTTTCACAATCTCCTGCTACGAAGAATATAGATTCCGCCTCTAATGGTTCCCAACTTGCACCTCCATCTTCAGACAACATTGTAATTGCGCTATCTGTTCCGTTTTCTGTAGCTGCCCACCACACAGTAGAAGGTTCAGGAGTAGTGACTTTTGGCTCTAACCAATAAACTCCTTCAGTAAATTCAACCGCTTCAGCTAAGTCAAATACAACGTGATACACAGGTTCATTGTACATAGATCCGTAAGCTATAGCAGATGTTGCATTAGCTTCAATTACTTCAATTACATCACCTGGTATTCCATTATTATTTGCTCTAATATTGAAAACACCATGATCTGGAGCTTGAACTTGATTTGTGCTGATTGAGATTTGTTGAAGTGCAAAAGTAGTATTTGCTTCAACCGTAAAATCATTGGCAATAAATGTATTTCGATTACGTGGGTCTAAGTTAAATGCTGCGTCAAGGCTTGGAACGATACCCAGCCCTTGGAAGCAATCAAAATCTGGTTCTGGAACAACCACATCCCCCATGCAGTTTACCTTAATACTAACCGTAGTAGGACCGCTTGTTTCATACAAATCAGCAATAATATAGTAAGTGGTGCCTTCAACTAATTCTATATATTCTGATTACTCTCCAGTCCAATAAAAACCAGTGATATTCCCGGCCATATTTCCACAGGTATTCAAAATCATAAAATCTGCATCGCCTGCTCCTTGATCTAAATCCATAATGTGAAGACCCGTAGCAGTAGCCGTAAATTCAAAGACTTATTCCGATCCAGTATAGTTATAAGGAACGCCAGAATAGTTAGTCCAATATCCTGCATTTGGCACTAGGTCTGCGGTATAAATCGTATCGCATTCTATGATCATTTTTTCATCACAAGGAACATCACTTAGGAGATTTTCATGGACAGATCCATTATTTGCCTGCACTCTCAGTCCGGAAATAAAAAGTGTAATCATCAGAAGACCTAAAAGTCTTTTAGTGGGTAGTTTTTTCATTATTTTATAGTTAAGGTTTTGTTTATAGGTCGTAAAATTAAGGAAAAATGCCTTCCCTTTCCCTATTCCTTTTTAATTGCCAAATCAAGATTAAATATTAAGGCTGTGGGAAAACCG
>DATGMT010000089.1:0-3816 GCA_035307265.1 Aequorivita sp. | reverse complement strand
TGCATGACGAAGCCACCGCGCTCAGCGATTAAAGCTACGATCTTGCGATCAATTACGTCGATGTTCGAGCGAACTTCCTCAAGAGAACTGCAAGTTACTGCTTTGTTCAATTTTTACTCCTTGCTTTTGAGCCATAACGCCTAAATCAGGTGCACCGTAGGCGTCACCTGGATTTACTTGTTATGGCCGGACTATTTGTTTAGCACATTCATTGCTATTTCGTTGCGCTGCATAAATCCAACACCATCATCAAGTAGCTTTTGGTGAATTTCTTTTCTAACTGACTTAACTTCATTGTTTTCGATTGTGAAGTAATCGATATAATTGTTATTAATAAGCTCAGCGGTACTTTTACTGAATCCGTTTTGAATCATAGATATAGTAGATTCATCTGTTGTACCGTATTTGACTAGCTTGTAAAAGTTTTCATCTATTAACTCACTATCAAAAAGGATGTCTAGATATTGAAAAATATTGTAATCAACAAAATCTTCTTCCTCTTTAATTCTAACAATCGCCAAGTTTACTTGTTCATCTTTAGACTTTCTTGAGATATATGTAAATAACTCTCTATAAGAGTCGTCTTTTTTTACATCTCCCCAGCTTCCAACGAAAATTGGAGTGCTCTCTGGGAGTTCACTCCAGAATTTTAAAAAACGTCCAATCATCACACCCATTGGGGTGTTTTCAATATTCCAATCTAGAAACATTGCGTAAAACGTTTGCGCTTTGTCGTTTTTTAATCGAGTTAAGCTTTTATCTCTGTTTTTGCTATTATTTTCAATATTCGCTACAAATGCCTGATAAATAACAGACATAAGTGTATTTGAATCTTTTATTCTTCCACTTTCTTGTAAGTGAGAATTTAAAAACTGCTCAATTCTTTCTTCACATTCAAAAACATTGATCTCAGTTATGTTGGATTCAAGCAACCTTTTCCCTATATCTGTTTTTGCAATCTTATAAGTATTACTTGATATTATCCCTTCCTCGATATTCCCAAGTCTTGTTATTGCAAGTTCATATTCTTTTCTATTGTCATCATTTATTTTCGTTCCATTGATTAGCACATTTTCAACTACATCTTTATTCTTTTTACTCTCCTGCATCACTTTTCTAACAAAATTATTTATATTTGCCACGCTAGGAAAGTAATTATCTGTGGCAATAATATGTATTTCAGGAACAAGTTTCTCAAGAGATCCTAATTGAGGATTAGCAAAAACATCATTAAAACGGCTTACTCTTCCAATTAAATTTCTGAATTGCGAATGACGCAAATGCCCCAAACCTTTCCGAATGTCTAATAAGAACATTTTTTCAACAGGCAGATTAACACCCTCAAGTAATGTTGAGCTTGTAATTATATATTTTACTTCATCGCATTCACGATATATGTATTCTACATACTGTCTTATCGCTTCAGGCATGGAACCATGATGGTATACGACACCCTTGCTTAGACACTTAAGAAGTAAATATTTCTCGTCGCTAAAATCACTAATTTCCTTTATTGCTGCGTTAACTATTGCCGAAGAGATTTTAGGTAGTTTTTCTGCCAAGATTTTAGCAAAAATCTGAATATGTTTTGGTCTATTAAAATAAATTACATTTTTATCAGATGAACGATTGACTATATATTCTACTTCGTCAAGATCATCATTGTTGTATGGGAAAAAATCATTTATCAGTGGGTCATATAGCTTGTGTGTTTTTTCGCCGTTTCGATAATCGCTAATAAAAACATTCTCTGCTTTTACATATTCATCCACTTTGAAAGAAAATGTTGATAGTTCAACATCCTTTAAATTTATATTTTTAGGGTCTTCAAGGAAAGGCGTAAGAAACTTAAAAGCGGTGTCTCTATTTCTGTAATGTAATACTCTCAATGTTGAAGCTAATAATGTACTTCGACTTCCTTTTTCTAGTATGTTGTGTGCTTCATCTATAAATACAGTGTCTAAATAAAAATCCTTTTGCTTATTGATAAGCCTGCTTAATCTCTCTTGAGTTAATATGTATAGTGATGAATCGTTATCTTCACTATACATATCTGGATGGGTTATAATTTTATTAATCCACCCTGAGTTAGATTCTAAAACCCTCCTTTTTGTTTGAGCAAGTAGTGACTTAGAAGGAACCAGAATGCATATTTTTTTACCAGTCTCTTTTTGTATAGTTGATATTATCAGTTCGGATTTTCCATATGATGTAGGTGCAACAACTGTCGTTGTAGCATCAATTTTTTCAAGATGAAAATTGTTCAGAACAACCTGCTGTTCTGTTTGTACAATTTCTCCGACCCTGAAATTGTCAATAAAACTTTCTATTATTGTCGGGTAAAATCCATCTTCTTGCTCTATGTTTTGACTTTTTTCTATTCTTTTTAAAAGATCAGCTACTGGTGTAATACCTGTGTTAATGCATATGTCATAAAGTGGTTTGAAGTCATTTTTATTGATTGCGTAAAGTAGTGCAATCTTATATCCAATTTTATTTAGAGTTCTATCACCTTGGTTGGAAAAAAGAACAGAAATTGATAATGCTTTTTCAATTTCATTTTGAGATAATTCGCGATTGAACAAAAACTTCTCATATAAAGCTTTAAATGCATTAAACTGTTCACTAAAGGATGTGTGGGTAAGTCTATTATAAGTAAGCTCCTTCATTTTACACAGCCTCAAGCCTTAGGAAGTC
Source organism: Aequorivita sp. (assembly GCA_035307265.1). GTDB lineage: Bacteria > Bacteroidota > Bacteroidia > Flavobacteriales > Flavobacteriaceae > Aequorivita. The sequence goes on along the minus strand of DATGMT010000089.1, from coordinate 1,119 downwards.
AACAATACTTTCGTGTGTTTCTTTTTGTATTGATAGAACAATTCTATTTCTGAAAATTGACTCTTTTACTAGCTCTTCATGCACATCTTTAGCTGATTTAGCTGTAATCTTTGTACCCAATGGCTCAAATAGATTTGAAACTAGGATGACATTTTTGTCTTCACTACTTGCACGTCCTTCAGCTGCACTACTACCATAATCAGAATCAAGTATGTTGATTAAAGTATCTTTGTAATCGCTTGTGTCTTGAACCGATGCGCGGACATGATTTATTGCATTAAGCCAATATTGAGTTTCTTGTTCATTCAATCGTTTAACCAGATCACTTTTTGCAGTATTTAATAAATCTTTAGTTGTTCCATCATGATCTTTATTTTTATGTAGATTCCCTGACTTTACCTCCGTGATCCAAACACTATTTTCCACAGAATCATATACTATGAGATCAAACCCTTTTTTTATAGATTTTTCTTCAAGATTAAAAAACGCAGATGATATTTTTAAGCTCTCATATGATTCAGTTATTAACAAATGCGCTAGAAATTCGCCGATCATACCTTTTTTCGTATTTTCAGCTTTTGAATCATAGCGATTCAAAAAAGATTTTAATGTTGGTTTGTAACCATACAAAGCAGTTTTTGAATGAGCACTACCATGACAGATAGAAGTCAAATTCCTTCTAATAATATCTTTTAGCTCATCAGAAATATGATGTATGTGGAATAAACCATATGAGTCATGATTTACAAAATCCACTCCATCAATAGTCTTGCTCATATACTTTCCTAGTATAAAAAATGATTAAAATATTTGGGATTTATCAGGCTGGGTTGGCCATAACAGCTTATTCATAGGCATGCTCATTTTGTCTTTCAGCATTCCTACTCTTTTATTTAATTAAGCGCATGATTCTGCCGCACTTTTTCCTTTACAGCAATAATAATTAACCGTGTAAACATGCATGCTAATTTTGTCTTTGGTTGTTGCTCATTAATTATTTACCAACCTATTTAACTTATTGTTTTAACTATCTATTTTTATTTTAACGCTGAATATCTAAGCATTCTTAAATTACAAAACGTGCAATTTTATAAATACGGTCTAAATTAACTGTATAAA
>DATGMT010000088.1:0-3554 GCA_035307265.1 Aequorivita sp. | reverse complement strand
CCCATAGCGCGGCATAGTCCAACTCCGTTTTATCAGCTATTTTCTACTCGTCAATTAATCGACTGATGGGTTGACAATTAATTTTTTACGACTATCTTTAGCTATTGAAAGAAAACAACTGATAAAACGCTATTAAGTTGGGTGTCATTAAAACATAATAGAGTCTATGAACAATAATCCTTTAGCAAATATTCCAGAAGACCAAATCAGTGCGGTTCATGCTCTTAAAGGAAGAACATTGAAAACTGGTTGGAAAGTTATTGAAAGAGCCAAGTCGAAACCTGGATCAACTGGAGGAAATTTTTCAGTTTGTTATATTGTTGAAAAGGACGGTGAAATAGGGTTTCTTAAAGCACTAAATGTTTTGTCATTTTTAAGAGATGACAATCCAGATTTATTGGGTGCGACAACAGAAATGCTAAATACGTTCAATTTTGAGAGAGAATTACTTAAAAGGTGCGCCAACAAAAACTTCTCTAAAGTATCTAGATTGTTGGAAGCTGAACAAGAAAACATACAAGGTTTTCTTGTAGCTAATGTATATTATATGATTTTTGAAAAGGCAGAAGGTGATGTCAGAAATCATATAAATTTCACCAAATTAATTGATACATCTTGGAAGTTACGTTCGCTTCATAATATAGCAACTGGATTAAAACAACTCCATTCAATTGAAATCTCTCATCAAGATGTAAAACCTTCAAATGTATTTGTATTTGAAGAGATTACTTCAAAAGTAGGAGATTTAGGTAGGTCACTGTGTCAAGATATTAGCGCTTCCCATTCAGGATTAAATTTTTCAGGAGACCCAAGATATGCACCACCTGAAGTTTTTCATGGATTTGTATTACCTGAATGGAAAGAGAAAGTGTTTGCAATAGATTGCTTCTTATTAGGCAGCATGGCTGCTTACTATTTTACGCTGCAAAATATGACCGCACTTTTATCTCAAAATGTCAATCCAAATATTAATATCCTTTCACTTCCATTTGAGAATGCTTTACCATATTGGATTGAAGCGTTTGACAATTCTATGATCACTATTGAAACCCACCTTGCTGACTATGACGAAAAAGATAAATTAATCGAAACAATTAAAATGCTTTGTCATCCTGATCCAAGACAAAGAGGACACAAAAAGAATATAGCGCAAAAGCATGGAAGTAATTTTAGTCTTGAAAGATTTGTTGAGTCTTTCAATTTATTAGCAAGAAGAGCAGAATACAAATTGACGAAATAGTATGGCTAACATTTTTGAAAATAAAGACAGACACGTTATTCCAAACTGGAGAAGTTTTGATAACACAGCAAAATTAGGAGAACTCAATGGCAGTAAAACTATTCAGCTAAATTCATCCTTCAAACCTGACATTTCTGATTTATTGGAAGATTGGAAAGAAAACAAAAACCTTGGTGTTGCAGGAGATATTCTAGGGGTCGCAATTGTTTGCAACCAACAAAATGATAAGATTGTTAAGGATGTTTCAGATTTTGTACTTAAACAATCAAATGGTGCTACTCCAGCTTTAATAAAAGCAGCAAGCTCCATAAGACAGAATAAAAAAGAAGAAATAGACTTTCCTTTTGAGATAAAAAATATTCAAACCTTTGCGTTTCGAGAAAATTTAGAAGCTTTATTTCAAAGAATTAAATGGTTTAAGCAACGCCTTATTCAAAATCCAAATAACCCAATAGCTTGGGTTGAGCTTTCACGTCTTTATTCAATTAATGGTCAAGAAGTTCAGGCAGAAAAAGCAATGAGAAATGCTTTATACTTAGCTCCTGAGAATAGATTTGTCTTGAGGAATATGGCAAGGTTTTTTGTTCATATAGGTGATATTGACTTTGCACATGATAATATTAAGAAATCTACTATCACCCAATACGACCCATGGGTTATGGCAACAGAAATAGCATTAGCGGATTTAAGAGGAAGAGGGTCAACGTTTGCTAAAAAAGGAATACAATTAATTAATTCTAATTCTTTTCATCCATTCAACATTACTGAATTATCAAGTTCGATAGGGACATTAGAATTAAGTAGTTCAAGTATTAAAAAGAGTAAAAAACTATTCGAAAAATCTTTAATCCATCCGAATGACAATTCCTTGGCACAAGCTGAGTGGGTTTCGCAAGAAGAAAATGGAATAATGAATTTTGATCCATCAAAATTCAATGTAAACAACTCCTTTGAAGCCTTAGCAAGGGATGCTAAGGAGAAAAAAGACTGGAATAAAGCAATTGAGCTTTCAAAAAATTGGTTTCTTGATTTGCCGTTTTCTAAAGGAGGTATTTTGTTTGGTAATGAAATTGCAACTAGCAAATTAAAAGACCACACAAAAGCTGTTGAAATAGCCAAACTTGGATTAGTATCACATCCAAATGATCATCAGTTATTAAATAATATCGTTTATTCTTTATGCTTAGATAATAAAATTGAAGAAGCTGAAAAACACTTTAATAAAATACGATTAAGTCAATTGGATGATAGTGATATAAATAAAGTGTGTATAACAGCTACAAAAGGTTTACTATACTTTAGAAAAGGCCAAACTGAGTTAGGCAGGAAATTTTATTTAGAATCAATGCAACTAGCCAAAGATTTAAACAATTCCTACTTGAGCTCATTGGCATTTGTTAACTATTCAAGAGAAGAGGTATTACGAAATGAAGAAGATTTATCACCAATTGTACCCAAACTTTTAGAGATAAAGAAAAAAACTACAAATGAGGACATTTCAGCATTAGTGGATGAAGTAATTGATTTGAAAAATAAAAAAACGAACACCCAATAACTAAGTATTCGGCGTGCCGATAGGCCAACGCTGAATACCATGTTGACGGATCCGGATTTCCTTAGCCCTACTGAGCTTGAATAACGCATATAGCTTATGGCGGGTGAACGTCTTCCAGCAAGGCTTTCGGCTCTTAACCAAGTTCGTCACTGGCGGACAGGAAAGTGCTTCGAAACCGCAACAAACCATATACTAACCATTGGGCGGCATACAAAAAAAGCCACCGCACGGGCAAGCACATTTGGTTTTTGCCGACACAAAATCCAACCCTGAAATGCGAAGCATTCACGAACACCATTAAAAAATAAAATTTACGTGAGTAAAAACCAAAAGAGCTTGCCCTTACCCACCGCTGAAAAAAACGACATTACGTCAAAAGTTTATATATTTGCACCTGATGCTAATTAATATGAATAAAAAAGCAATTAACAGACTAAAAGTTGTTTTGGTAGAACAAGGAAAGACCAATAAATGGCTTGCCGAAAAACTCGACAAAAATGAAACGACTGTTTCAAGATGGTGCACAAATGAAGTGCAACCGTCTTTAGAAACCTTAATTCAAATTAGCGAACTACTTCACATTGATGTGAAAGAATTGATAATATCTAACAAAGAGAATATATAATGGCGACAGAAAAGGAACTACTTGCTGAAATTGAGGCACTCAAAAAGAAATTAGAAGTTGCCAACAATAGAATTAAAACCGAGAAATACGGAATTACTTGGTTGGACGTGCCAGAAGCATTTGAAGAAGAAAGT
>DATGMT010000087.1:0-34718 GCA_035307265.1 Aequorivita sp. | reverse complement strand
TCTAGTCTTCTTGCATTTTCTAAACTAACGTAGTCCATACCATCGTCTACTCTAACCCCTGTAAATCCTTGTCTAACTGTAGCTATATCACGAATAGCTGGATTTAACAATGAGGCAGGCCCACCATTAATCCCGAAAGGGTTGAATTTATTATTCGCGTTATCTGGGTATGCATTTGGCCCAACATTTATAAAGCCTCCAGGAGGGTTATCCAAACCAATATTTATAGGATTTGACTCTCCAATATCTTGTATTGCAACGATATTACGAACGTTATCTGTACGACTGGTTCGGTTGGTGATCCACACCTCCATTCGCGTTACCTGAATATTACTATTAATAAAAGGATATTGTTGTAATGCACGGTCGTAATTATCTCTAAAGTAATGAGCTAAGAAAAAGTGTCGATTTTCATCATAGTCTGAAGCAAAAAGCTCAAAGTTAGTAACAGTTGCTCCACCTTCTGCTATTACGGTTTTGGTTTCTGATTTTTGTTCAGAAAAAACACCTGTAATTGTAGTTTTTCCGAACTTCAACTGTGTTTTTACTCCGAAAAGGCTTTGAGCTCCTTGAATAAGTGAACTATTGAGAGGCATACTAACGTTACCTACTTCAATTTTCTGAATAATATCGTCTTCGGTGGGTGTATATTCAAGTTTGATTTGGTTTTGGAAATCGAAAGTGCTTTCTGTATCGTAATTGGCTGTAACCTGAAGACGCGTCCCTACTTTAGCCAAGAGGCTTAAACTGATTCGCTGATCGAAATCAAAAGTAAAACTACTTCTATTTCTAGGTGAAAACTGTGGATTATCTTGCTTAGAGTACAGAACTCCGAGATCCATTTCAACAGAACCTTGTGGAATAACTTCAATTGTGTTTCCTCCAAAAATAGATTCGAAGAAGTTTGAATTCACATAAAAAGTTGGGAGTAGGTTTTTTTGATTTTCTTCGGTTCCTTCTTTCCTACCATCGGCAGCATCAATTTTCTCTTTGAAATACGCTTTCATCTCTTCCTGCTGAATGAGATTTTGATATTCTTCACGCGTTAGAATTACAGGATAGTTAATCTTAAAGCTTCCTAGCTTTTGTGTATAGATATATCTATCTGTAATTGGATCATAGGTATATAGATTTTCAATGCTTGTTGGATTAGGAAGGTCCATTCTTCCCATTGAAGATCCCGTAGCTGTGGAATCTTGGGCAAAAGAGATATTGCCAATTGAAATGAAACCCAATATTATCAAAAGCTTCAAGAAGCCACTCTTGTTAACGTATTTTTTTGCCTTCAATTGTTACAGTTTTTTTAAAGCTTGTTTAATGATCATTTCCACAGATGCTTGCGGATCATCTTTTACAATAGCATCACAGACCTTTTCGGCCTTTTTACGAACAAAGCCTAATGTTTCTAATGCAGATAACGCTTCATTTTTATTAGTATTGCTTGTATCAACAGAAATGTCTGACAGGCCATATATCTTTAAAATCTTATCTTTTAAGTCTAATACGATTCTCTGCGCAGTCTTGGCGCCTATTCCTTTAGCCGACTGTATGGTCGGAAGGTCGTTTGAAGCAACAGCCTCAACAATTTGATCTGGGGTTAAGGAAGACATCATTGTTCTTGCCGTTGCAGGTCCTACACCAGACACACTAATCAACAATCTAAATATTTCACGCTCTGCTACATTAATAAATCCGTAAAGTGTGTGAGCATCTTCACGAACAATTAAATGAGTGAAAAGTTTAACATTTTCATTGGCGGGGAGACTAGAAAATGTATGCAAGGAAATATTGATGAAATATCCAATCCCATTGCATTCAATCACTACATCGGTCGGGTTTTTTTCGACCAGCCTACCTTGAATATGGGTTATCATATGTTAATAAAAACTTAAGGAGGCAAATATAATATAATTATTAGCAACAACCATTGGCGTTTACGTGAATTTATAGGGTATTATGGTGTTAACTAAAAGCAGAGCAAGGACGGAGCTAAAACGAAAATTCACATTTTATCTCACTTAAAAGTAACTTTTAATTCTATACAATCAATATTCTTTTTAAGTGTTTCATTAGATAAAAAGCACTTGGTTTTCAAATCGAATACAGCATATTAAAAAGCTGTGATTTCTAATTCTTTATACGTTAAAGCACTAGAATTCACAGCAATAATAATCTCGAACTATTGTTTCATAAAGTGTCGGCTTACTTTTATGAATTTTCCATGTGTCAAAGAGTTCAGTTATTTTTGCTCTCGAACTCGCTTTTCTTTCTGCTGAGCATCCACCACAGCCAAAGCCGACATATTAACCATTTCATCAACACTTGCTCCCATTTGAAGAATGTGTACTGGAAGTCGCATTCCAAGCATAATTGGCCCAATAGATTCTACATTATTTAATTCTTTAAGTAGTTTATAGTTACTATTTGCTGAATCTAAATTTGGGAAAATTAAAGCGTTTACTCTTTTTCCTGCCAATTTTGAAAAAGGGAATTTCTTCTGAAGTAATTCGGCATTTAAAGCAAAATCTACTTGCAGTTCGCCATCGATTATCATATCAGGATTAGTTTTATGCAATATTTCGATAGCTTCTCTAACCTTTGTTGCATGCGGATCTTTTGAAGAGCCAAAGTTAGCATATGATATCATTGCAATCACTGGTTCTAAACCAAACATCTTCATTGTATAATTAGTCATCTGCGCTATTTTTGCAAGTTCCTTTGCTGATGGATCTATATTTATAGCTGTATCAGCAATGAATAGAGGTCCTCGCTTTGTAAGCATTAGATTAGTGGTAGCCACTTTAGACACACCTTCAAACCGACCTATGGTTTCAAAAACAGGTTTTACTACTAGAGGATATGACCTAGAGTAGCCTGAAATCATGGCGTCTGCATCACCTTCACTAAGCATCATTCCTCCAAAGTAGTTTCTTTCACGCATCAAAATTTGAGCATCGTAAAGTGTAACTCCTGTCCGTCTTCTTTTTTCCCAGAACTTCTGAGCGTATTCTTTTAATTTTTCTGGTTGATTATCACTTTTAGGGTCGATAATTTCTATATCGGCGTCAAACTCTAACTCTTTCATGAATTCAGAAATAATATCTTTTCTTCCTAATAGAACAGGAATACCAATACCCTCATCATGAACAATTTGAGCAGCTTTTAGCACATCAAGGTGGTCTGCTTCTGTAAATACAATTCGCTTAGGGTTGAGTTTAGCTCGATTCAACAATAATCGAATAATTTTGTTATCACTACCCATTCGTTCGTACAGCTCATCGCGATATTTATCCCAATCGGTAATAGGAGCTGTTGCCACACCACTATCCATAGCAGCTTTAGCGACCGCAGGCGGCACATATTCTATCAATCTCGGGTCAAATGGTTTTGGGATAATGTATTCTCTACCAAAAATGAGTTTTGTTTCACCATAAGCAATATTAACCTGTTCTGGAACAGGTTCTTTCGCTAGATCAGCTAAAGCTTTTACTGCAGCCATTTTCATTGCTTCATTTATTTTTGTAGCTCTGACATCTAGAGCACCTCTAAAAATAAATGGAAAACCAAGTACGTTATTCACTTGATTTGGATGGTCGCTTCGTCCTGTAGCCATAATAACGTCTTTTCTTGTTGCAATAGCTAAGTCATACTCAATTTCAGGATCTGGATTTGCCATTGCAAATACAATTGGATTATCAGCCATGCTTTTGAGCATTTCTGGCGAGAGTATATCCTTTACTGAAAGTCCGACAAAAACGTCTGCATTTTTAATAGCATCTTCTAATGTTTCAATGTCACGCGCAGTAGCAAATTCAGCTTTTTCCTTTGACAGATTTTCACTGTCTTTTCTAATCACTCCTTTACTATCCAACATAACAATGTTCTCGGGCTTAGCTCCAAAAGCCTTATAAAGCTTAGTACAAGCAATAGCTGCTGCTCCAGCTCCACTAATCACAATCGTGACATCTTCCATCTTCTTATTTGCTATTTCAAGAGCATTTAGTAATGCTGCTGCAGAAATAATAGCAGTTCCGTGCTGATCATCATGCATCACAGGTATATCAAGCTCGTCTTTTAGTCGGCGTTCGATTTCAAAAGCCTCTGGCGATTTAATATCTTCAAGGTTTATCCCTCCAAATGTTGGCGCGATATTTTTAACTGTTGCAATAAACTCCTCGACATCTTCAGTATTTACCTCAATATCAAAAACATCGATATCAGCGAAAATTTTAAAGAGTAATCCTTTACCCTCCATAACAGGTTTGGATGCTTCGGGACCAATGTTTCCGAGCCCTAGCACAGCAGTACCGTTTGAAATAACAGCGACTAAATTTCCTTTGTTAGTATATTTATAGACATTGTTGGTGCTTTTTTTAATTTCCAGACAAGGTTCAGCAACCCAAGGAGAATAGGCTAAAGACAGGTCTCGCTGAGTGGCATATTTTTTTGTGGGCACTACCTGAACCTTTCCAGGACGGGGTTTTGCGTGATATAATAGAGATTCGCGGCGTTTATTTTGTTTACTCATATTTTAGGGAGTTTTTAAATAATTCTTTCCAAGGTTAATTTGAATTGGACAGAATATCAAAGGTACGAGTTTTGAAAGAATCGAAAAACAGAAGACAAGAGCATTTACAAGTAGTTTCTATTTTACAGAAAGTTTTTTCATGTGAGTGTTTATATTGGAATGATAATAAACTTGAATGTTTTTTCGATTTCTAATTAAATGCATCCATTTCATAATAGAAAGCATCATTTAGTATATCAGATTCTCAAACGACTATTATACTATTTTAGTAAAATTATAACTTCAAAAACTCCGAATTTCTTTTTATTTTGGATTACTTGCAAAGATATTTTGTGAATTTGAGCTGGAAAACAACCTTATTTTTTCTATTAAGCCTTGGGCTTAGCATGCAGTTCTATGGGCAACAGAAAAAAGCCGTTAAGGACAGCACTCAGCTATATGAAAAAATTGAAGATTATTCTGAAAAAAATAAGGTTACAAAAATGATTCATCGATGGATTTTTCGCCCTAGTGGCACGAAACCCAAACATAATGAAGACAAAGACAGCCACACAAATTATGAAGAATATTCTGGAAAGATAATTAGAAATATAATTATCGACACCAAAGATCCGTTTGGATATTCAGTTACAGATAGTACTGAAACCCCTACAAGATGGCATGAACGCGCCGGAAACACATTGCATATCAAGTCTAAAGAAATGGCTATACGCAAGTTTTTGCTTCTAAAAGAAGATGAACCTCTCGACCCTTTATTAATAACCGAATCTGCACGTCTTTTAAGAGCTCAAGACTATATAAGAGAAGTCAACATCACGCCCACACAAGTTCAAAACTCAAAAGACTCAATAGACATAGTTATTACATCTTTGGATTCATGGAGTCTTATTCCTCGAGCTTCTTTTTCTGCAAATCAAACTAGGTTAAGTGTCCGCGAACGAAATTTTATAGGTATGGGACACCGAGCAAAAGTAGGGTATTCTAAACGACTTAAAGATGGAAATACTGGTTTTGAAGCTATTTATTCAGTGCCCAACATTAGAAACACTTTCATTGATGCTACTGGTCACTACAATATAGACTATGAAGGCTATTATCATAAGTCAATCTCTGTAGATCGTGCTTTTTATTCACCTTTGGCCCGTTGGGCAGGAGGAATATCTTTAGAGGAAAATTATTTAAGCCGACCCCTCCCTAATGACACCTTAGCTTTTATTGGTCAGGATTTAAAGTTTATATCTCAAGATTATTGGGCTGGATATTCCTTTAGAATCTTCTCTGGAAGTTCAGAAAGAGAGAGAACAACCAATTTGATTGCTAGCGGCAGAGTTCTTTTAGTGGATTATTTTCAAACCCCCTCAATTGAGTATGACACAATTCATTATTTTTCAGGTGAAACCTTTTTCTTAGGAAGTATTGGAGTTGCTTCGCGTCAGTTTATTGAAGATCGCTACATTTTCAGAGATGGGATAGTTGAAGATGTTCCAGTAGGCATAGTATATTCGGCCACAGCAGGTTTACAACGCAAAAACAACATTAGCAGACCTTACGTTGGAGCTAAGGTTAGTTACGGGAATTATTTCAAATGGGGATTTTTAAGTGCCAACATTGAAGCGGGCACTTTCTTCAACAACTCAAAATCTGAACAAACAGCCTATAGATTTCAGGCTAATTACTTTTCAAATTTGTTGTCCTTAGGCGACAAGTGGAAAATGCGTCAGTTTGTTAAACCAGAAATTACTATCGGAGCAAACAGGTTTGACTCACCGATTGACAGGCTTAGCTTAAATCAGGATCCTTACTTCAATGGAGCAGGCAAAAACTCGAACATAAGAAATGGGAATATTCAAGGGTTTGATAGTTATATGTACGGCACTCGAAAATACGTATTAAGCTTGCAGACTCAATTCTACTCTCCTTGGGTTTGGTGGGGCTTTCGAGTTAATCCATACATAAACATGACATTTGGAATGCTCACTGACGAGCAAAAGATATTTGAAAACAATAAACTATACTCCTCTTTTGGTGTGGGATGCATCATTCGAAATGATTATTTTGTATTCAATTCCTTCCAGTTATCATTGGCTTTTTATCCAAGAATGCCAGGCCAGGGATCGGGAATACTTAAAGCCAACGCTTTTGATAATGATGATTTTGGATTTCAGAACTTTCAGATTGGAAAGCCTCGGATTGTTATCTATGAATAAGGAGAATGAAACTATTTGTCTGTTTAAGAAATAGTCACCATCTATTTCACAAAATCTATATTCCTTATCAGGCCAGAAAACTTAGTCCGTTTAACTGGATTTTTTCGAAAGACTTCTCTGAAAACCTCTTCAGTGATTTCCTCCCAGTCTTTCTTTGTCATAGAAAGCAATTCTGGGTGTGGATTAAATAATGGCTCGTTATGTTTCTTACTGAATCGATTCCATGGGCATACATCTTGGCAGATGTCACACCCGAAAATCCAATCATCAAACTTTCCCTTTTCAGAAGTAGGAATTTCATTTTTCAATTCGATTGTGTAATATGAAATACATTTACTGCCATCCACTACCCTGTCTGTAACAATTGCTTCAGTAGGACAAGCATCTATACACGCTGTACAGCTTCCACAGTGATCAGTAACGGGGGCATCATAGTTGAGCTCAATATCGACAATCAATTCAGCAACAAAGTAAAAAGAACCCACGTGCTTTGTCAATAAAAGCGTGTGTTTACCAACCCAACCAAGTCCGCTTTTTGCAGCCCAAGCTTTGTCTAATACAGGTGCAGAATCAACAAAAGCACGTCCGTGTACTTCACCTATTTCGTTATTAATAAAATGCAGTAATTGTTTTAATTTATCTTTAATAACGAAGTGGTAATCGGTGCCATAAGCATACTTAGAGATTTTATATGTATCTGGCAGTTGAGTTTCCTTGGGGTAGTAATTTAATAGAACCGAAATAACACTTTTTGATCCAGGCACTAGTAATGTAGGATCTAATCGCTTATCGAAATGGTTCTCCAAATATGTCATTTCGCCCTGCATATTTTTTTTTAGATACTGTTCTAGACGCGGAGCTTCTTCTTCTAAAAATTGAGCTTTACTAATTCCACATGACAAAAACCCAAGACGTTTTGCCTCTTGTTTTATCAACTCTGAATATTTTTCTTTACTATCCATTCAGTTCAGATAATTTAGAAAAAACCTACTTAAGGGCATAGTTATGGTGTTAAAACAGACCGCCTTGGTTAGGTCCTTTGATTTTCCCCAAGTGTTTATAAGCCTCCTCTGTTACTTCCCGTCCACGGGGTGTGCGCATAATAAAACCTTGTTGGATCAAAAAAGGCTCATAGACCTCCTCAATAGTTTCTGGACTTTCAGAAACAGCAGTAGCAATGGTAGTGATACCTACTGGTCCACCTTTAAACTTATCGATAATTGTAGATAAGATTTTGTTATCCATTTCATCTAAACCGTAGGCATCAACATTAAGAGCATCAAGGCCAAATTTTGCGATTTTGATATCGATTTTACCGTCTCCTTTTATCTGTGCAAAATCGCGAATTCTACGTAGCAGTGCATTTGCAATCCGAGGTGTTCCTCTGCTTCGTCTTGCAATTTCTATAGCAGCTTCCATAGTAATCGGCAAATTTAGGATTCCCGCACTTCTTTGAAGTATTGTCGTCAGTAGTTCGGTGGTGTAATACTGAAGTCTAGAAGTAATACCAAATCGAGCTCGCATTGGAGCGGTTAATAATCCTGAACGAGTTGTTGCACCAATAAGTGTAAACGGATTTAGGTTAATTTGAACAGACCGTGCATTAGGTCCAGATTCAATCATTATATCTATTTTATAGTCTTCCATAGCCGAGTATAGGTACTCTTCAACTATGGGGCTCAATCTGTGAATTTCATCAATAAAAAGGACGTCTCGTTCATCGAGGTTTGTCAATAAACCAGCTAAATCGCCAGGCTTGTCTAAAACAGGTCCAGAGGTGACTCTTATATTAACATTCAACTCATTTGCAAGAATATAGGCTAAAGTTGTTTTCCCTAGACCAGGAGGACCATGGAACAATGTATGGTCTAGAGCTTCACTTCTAAAATTGGCTGCTTTAACAAAAACACGAAGGTTTTCTAGGGCTTTATCCTGACCAGTAAAGTCCTCGAAGCTGAGAGGACGAAGAGTCTTTTCAATATCGAGTTCCTGCGGAGTAAGGTTTTCGCCAGTTGGATCTAAATGTTCGTTCATATAACAAAGATAGCAATACTAAGGAACACCTTTTAATTGAGTGAATTACTTTTTATTTATAAAAGTAATTTTTAGATATAAGAATGTATTTATGTGATAATTAAATAAAAAAGCCTCCTCTAAATGAGGAGGCTTTAAAGTTTATATAAAACTATTCCTTAGTGATCTAGTTCGTCCTCGTTCTCTTGCAGAGGAACGTTTTGTGGAACGAAATCTTGACCTGGAATAACATAATCTGACCCGTCTTTGTTCAACTTGCTATAATCGTATGCCCAACGATATACTTGAGGAATAGGACCATCCCAGTTACCATGGATTGGTTTAATTCCTGTTGTCCACTCAAGAGTAGTAGATTTCCATGGGTTTTGAGGTCCAATTTTACCGTAAAAAATTGAGTGTAGGAAGTTGTAGATAAATAATACTTGTGCAGCAATAGTAATTATAGCAAATACTGTCATAACCACGTTGATATCAGCTAAGTCATCAAAGTAAGGGAAGTTAGAGTTTGTATAATAGCGTCTTGGCAATCCAGCTAGACCCACAAAGTGCATTGGGAAGAAGATTCCATAAGCCCCTATTGCAGTAATCCAGAAGTGTATATAACCGATTTTTTTATTCATAAGTCGTCCTGAGAACATTTTTGGGAACCAGTGATAAATACCTGCCAAGAACCCATATGCTGCTGAAATACCCATTACAAGGTGGAAGTGAGCTACAACGAAATATGTATCGTGAACGTTAATATCTAGCGCGCTATCTCCTACTACTATTCCTGTAAGTCCTCCAGTAATAAAGGTAGAAACAAATCCAATAGACCAAAGCATTGCAACGTTCATTTGTAGGTTTCCACGCCATATTGTAGTAATCCAGTTAAATGCTTTAACCGCAGATGGAATTGCAATCAATAGCGTTGTAAAGGTAAACACTGAGCCAAGGAAAGGGTTCATTCCTGAAACGAACATGTGGTGTCCCCAAACAATTGTTGAAAGGAAAGCAATTGACAATAATGATGCAACCATTGCTCGATAACCGAAAATAGGTTTACGCGAGTTTGTTGCCATAATTTCTGAAACCAGTCCCATTGCTGGAAGAATAACGATGTAAACTTCAGGGTGACCAAGGAACCAGAAAAGGTGTTCAAAAAGAACAGGAGACCCACCTTGATGGTGAAGAACCTCTCCTGCAATATAAATATCTGAAAGGAAGAATGAAGTTCCAAAACTTCTATCCATAATCAACATAAGTGCTGCTGAAAACAAAACAGGGAAAGAAACTAATCCCACTATTGCTGTAACTAAGAAAGACCAAACTGTCAAAGGAAGACGCGTCATCGACATTCCTTTAGTTCTAAGGTTAAGTACAGTTACTATAAAGTTTAGAGATCCAAGCAATGATGAAGCAATAAAAATCGCAAGTGATATCAACCATAGAGTCATACCTGTTCCTGAGCCAGGAATAGATTGAGGTAACGCACTAAGTGGAGGATATACAGTCCATCCTGAAGAGGCAGGCCCTGCCTCAACAAATAATGAACAAAGCATTATTACACAAGAGATAAGGAATAACCAATAAGAAACCATATTAAGGAATCCAGAGGCCATATCTCGGGCTCCAATTTGCAACGGGATTAATAAGTTACTAAATGTCCCACTTAACCCAGCTGTCAAAACAAAGAATACCATGATGGTACCATGTAATGTAACTAAGGCTAGATACATATTAGGATCCATAACTCCATCTGCCCCCCATTTTCCGAGGAAAATCTCATAAATAGTGAATTTATGATCTGGCCAAGCCAATTGAAGTCTGAACAACAATGACATCATGATACCTATGACCCCCATAAAAAGACCCGTAATCATGTATTGCTTAGAGATCATTTTATGATCTTGGCTAAAGATATACTTAGTGATAAATGTCTCTTTATGATGGCCTAGTAAATGTTCCTGATTTTCATCAAAAGAATGAGCCTGTACTTGTGCTGACATATCTATATAGCTATATTATATTGTTCTATTAATTTTAAAGTTCTTCTGCCAAAGTAGGCTGTTCAGCCAACCATGCATTAAAGTCTTCCTCTGATTCGACTACGATTTTCATCTGCATGTTAAAGTGACTTACACCACAAATTTTGTTACAGATTATTAGGTAATCAAATTCATACGGCTCTAGAGGTTCTTCGCCTAAAGCAATTAGCTTTTCGCTTTCTCTTTCTCGTATATTGTTGATATTGCTTACTTTGTTGATGATATGGTCTGTTTGTCTCATCTCTTCTGTAGTGATAGTAGGCGTAAAAGCAAACTGAGTGATCATACCTGGAACACAGTTCATTTGTGCTCTGAAGTGAGGCATATAAGCCGAGTGTAATACATCTTGAGAACGGATTTTGAAGAGAACTCTTCTACCTACAGGTAAGTGTACTTCTCTAACAACTTTATCATCTTGAGCGTTTGGATCAGACATATCTACACCTAAGCCATTTTTCCCTTCTATCAATCGCACGTTGGCATCTCCTAGTGTGTTGTCATTTCCTGCATAACGAGCGCTCCATGAGAACTGTTGAGCATATAGTTCAATGATTAAAGGATCGTCATCTCTATCGACATTCATAATGTCTGTCCATGTAAACAAACCGTATATAATAAGTCCTGCAAGCGTAATTACTGGAATAATGGTCCATATAAACTCTAGTTTATCATTATCTGCGTAGAACTGAGCTTTTCTTTCTTTATTACCTCTATAGATAAATGCGAAGTAATGCAAAAGAGCTTGAGTTAGAATACCCGCAACAAACAGGATAATCATAGTAATAAGCATCAAATTGTCGATACGTTCACCGTGTTCTGATGCGGATTCAGGTAGAAGTGTTCCATACCAAAACCAGAATGACAATCCAGTTAGGACATAAATAAAGATTAGGAAAGCTATCATTAGATAACCTTGTGAATTGTTGTCCTTATCTGTGGCAATATCAGCGTAACCAACAGGTTTTGTTCGGGCCAGTTGGAAGATTCGGCTCATCTGCCAAACAGTGATGCCAAAAAGTAGGATTACGAGTATAACTAAAAATGCAGTCATCTTTTAATATCTTCTTTTAACTAATTGATTAAAAATGGTAGTTTTTACTTTCCTTAATGAATGGATCGTTTCCAGGATCAAGTGTTACTTTACTTAGACCAGTTCCTACTATATAGATAAACAAGCCAAGGAAGAAACATATACCTGCAATTTCTGGAATTCCGAAATCCCAATTTGCTCCAACTGTTGAAGGCATTACTAAAAGGAATACGTCTACGTAATGTCCAACTAAAACAACAACCCCAGTGATTACAATTAACCAAGGAATACGCTTATAGTCGCTATTCATCAGCATTAAGAATGGGAAAACAAAGTTAAGGATTAGCATTCCGAAAAACAACAGTTTATATTCTTGAATTCGGATTACGAAGTATGCTGCTTCCTCAGGAATATTAGCATACCATATCAACATAAACTGGCTAAACCATAGGTATGTCCAAAAAATGCTGAATGCGAAAATGTATTTAGCTAGGTCGTGTAAATGTTTGTTGCTTACAAATGGTAAAAGACCTTTGCTTCTCAAATATATTACTATTAAAGCTAAAGCTGTTATTGCAGAAACAAAAAGGTTTGCAAAAACATACCAAGGGAACATTGTACTATGCCAGTGTGGTGTCATAGTCATAAACCAGTCTATAGACATAAAGGCCTCAGTAACTATGAAAAATGCTAAGAAATAAACCGATGCTTTAAAGTTTTTTCTATAAGAGTCGTAGTTAGAAGCTCCTGATTGATTTAAAGAGTTTCTTCTAGCAACATAACGATACAAGTTCCATCCTAACAAGTATACCACTCCACGTATTGCGAAAAAAGTAAAGTTAAGGTACCCTTTTTTACCTTGTAGAATTGGATCACCAGCGACCAATTCATCATTTTGCCATGGATAGAAGTGTGTTCCAGCGAAAATAACAATTAAGAAAACAATTATAGATCCAGGTAATAAATAGGCTGTTATACCTTCCATAACTCTATATAGAGCAGGTGACCATCCAGCCGCAGCTGCATATTGTATAGCATAGAAAACCAAAACTCCCAGAGCAAGCATCATAAAGAAGAATCCAGCAACTAATGTAGCTGACCAAGGTCTTGCTTGCATTTGGTGCAATACATGTTCTTCATGCGAAGTTGTTCCGTGTGCTCCAGGACCATATTCTTTTGAAGTTTCCATTGCATTGTCAGAGTAACCCATTTGACCGCGAGCTGTATCTACAAAGTTTGTAGACTTCTCGTCTGAATGAGCAGAAGGACCATGAGCTTCTTGTTCAGCTAGAATCTGTCTAACTTGGTCTATATCTTTAGGTACATTCATGAACCCATAGACAATCCCTATTAATCCAACTACCACAAGAATAATGGAAAACAGTTTCAATTTGCTAGGTAGCGTGTACATATAATTAGTAGCCATTCTCTTTATTTCTTTATTTAGATTGTATTTCGCCTGTTGTATTGGCTCCAGTGCTTTCTGTATTGTTATTTTCAGTAAAATCTGACTTAGCTGCTTTTTTTGCTGTTTCCAAAACTCCAGGATTACCTTTTAAAGAAGCCTTTAGATCCATAACGTGCATTGCAATTTGCCAACGCTCTTTTGCACTTGTTTGTGAAGCGTATGACCCCATTGCATTTAGTCCATAAGTTTCTACATGATAGATACCACCAGGAACGATTGTACGTCCTTCGTCAGCAAAACTTGGTATTCCTAGGAACTTTTCTCGTTTAACAAGGATTCCTTGTCCATCTCCTTTATCACCATGACAAACTGCACAGTAAAGAGTATACAGATGTTTTCCTGTTGCAATATTTTCTTCTGTCACTTCAAAAGGATAGTCTACAACTTTTTTGGATTCTAACAAACCATCGTTACTATCTTCAAATTCGTATGGCTCAAAGCCTCTAGGGATAGTATTTTCAACAGGCAACATTGCTGATTGTTGATTTGGAAAGATATCATAAGCTCCGTATGATTCATAGCTTGATGATTCATACATATCTGGGAAAAACTGATAGTTCGGTCGCTCCTTATTAAAACACGAAACCAGACTTATCGAAGTGGCAAAAACCAGTACAATATTCAATAGAGTTTTCATAGTTTAGTGATCTTGTTCGTTTTTAATTATACTTATTTCCGAAGCACCTGTATCATGTAAGAACTGAGTAAGTTTTTCAATGTCGTGGTTTTCTACATCAACCTCCATTAGAAACTTATCATCTGTAGTTCTTATATCTGGGTTTTCAGCTTTTTTAAATGGCCATAATTTACTTCTTAAATAGAAAGTAATTACCATTAAGTGTCCTGCAAAAAACACTGTCATTTCAAACATAATTGGTATGAAGGCAGGCATATTTTCAGAGAAAGAAAAACTAGGTTTCCCTCCAATATTTTGAGGCCAATCAACAATCATCATATAATTCATCATCCAAACAGCTAATGAGAATCCTACCAATCCATATAGGAAAGAGGTAATAGCCAATCTAGTTGGTGCTAATCCTACTGCTTCATCCAGTCCATGTACAGGAAATGGTGTGTAAATTTCGGATATATGATAGTCTTCAGCGCGTGTTTGCTTTACCGCTTGCAACAGAATGTCGTCATCCGTATAAATTGCATGTATCTTATTTGCTGCCATATCTATTTTTCGTTTTTAAGATTTAGCGCCTGACCTGCCCAATCATCTCTAATTGGATTTCCAGGGAATTCACTAATTATCTCTTTCAAAAGTTTAAACTCAAGATCTGTCATTTTACTAACTTGATCAAATGTAAATATACCAAGCTCGTTTAGTTTCTGCTCAGAAACAGGTCCAACCCCATTAATTTGCTTAAGATCGTCTTGAGTTTGTGTGTCGGGATTGAAAGTACCCACAACACTTAACAATTGATTTATTTTACTTTCACGTTGATCCGCACTTACTACAGTTGTTTTAACAGGAGCTTTCACAGACTTGTCAACAAATATAGCGTGACTATGGTCATCACCGTGATCAGCACGTAATTTTTTAAATCCTTCACCTGAAGTTTTCAAGATAGCTTTTACTTCCGCTTGAGAGATAACAGGGAAAGTACGAGCGTATAATAAGAACAACACAAAGAAGAATCCGATTGTTCCAACAAATGTTCCTATATCTACGAATGTTGGTTGGAACATTGCCCATGATGACGGCAATCTATCTTTACTTAAGTCGATTACAATAATATCGAATCTTTCAAACCACATTCCAATGTTAATAATCAAGGCAACAATAAAAGTCCAAACGATATTTCTTCTCCACTTTTTAACCCAAAGTGTAAGTGGCACAACCATATTACAGATAATTAGTGCCCAGAAAGCCCACCAGTATGGTCCTGTTGCAGCTCCAAAAGAAAGGTAAACGTAATTTTCGTATGGAACTCCTGAATACCATCCTAAGAAGTATTCAATAATATATGCAACACCTACGATTCCACCTGTCAATAATATAACCTTGTTCATATATTCAATATGAAGGACAGTGATATAGCTTTCTAGGTGTAATACTTTACGCATAATAATTAGAAGCGTTTGCACCATTGCAAACCCAGAGAAGATAGCACCTGCCACGAAATAAGGTGGATAAATAGTACTATGCCATCCTGGAACTACCGAAGTAGCGAAGTCAAAAGATACAATAGTGTGTACAGAAAGTACAAGTGGAGTTGCTAAACCAGCAAGAACAAGAGATACTTCTTCAAAACGCTGCCAATCTTTCACACGTCCACTCCATCCAAAGCTAAGGATGCCATATATTTTCTTTTGAAACGGATTAGTTGTTCTATCTCGAATCATCGCAAAGTCAGGTAACAATCCTGTCCACCAGAACACCAATGAAATAGATAGATATGTAGAAATCGCGAATACGTCCCAAAGAAGTGGTGAGTTAAAGTTAATCCACAGGGAACCAAATTGGTTTGGAAGTGGCAATACCCAATACGCCAACCAAGGACGCCCCATGTGAATAAGCGGGAATAATCCTGCCTGAACTACAGCGAAGATGGTCATCGCTTCTGCAGAACGGTTAACAGCCATTCTCCATTTTTGGCGGAATAGTAAAAGCACAGCAGAAATCAATGTTCCTGCGTGTCCAATTCCAACCCACCAAACGAAGTTAGTAATATCCCAAGCCCATCCAATGGTCTTGTTCAACCCCCAGACTCCAATTCCTGTAGAAATGGTGTAAATTATACATCCCACTCCCCATAAAAATGCAATTAGGGAAATAGTAAAAACAATCCACCAAGATTTATTGGCCTTTCCTAGAACAGGGGCAGAAATATCGACGCTAATGTCATGATAGGACTTCTCTCCCAGAACCAAAGGCTCTCTTATCGGTGCTTCGTAGTGTGACGACATATTTATTTCTTAAATAATTGATTCGTGATTTGGTTTATTAGTCTTCAGAGGCATTTCTAACCAACATTTGGTACATAACGTTGGGTCTTGTACCTACATCTTCTAGAAGTCGGTACATACGATTGCCATTTTTCAACTTTAGGATCTCAGATTCTTCGTCGTTTACGTCTCCAAAAACAATCGCTCCTGTATCACATGCGTTAGAACAAGCAGTCTGGAATTCACCATCCTTAATTGCTCTTCCTTCACGTTTAGCATCTAGGATCGTTTTCTGAGTCATTTGGATACACATAGAACATTTTTCCATAACCCCTCTAGTTCGCACAACCACATCAGGGTTAAGCACCATTCTACCAAGGTCATTGTTCATGTTGTAATCAAACTCATCGTTTTCAGTATATGTAAACCAGTTAAATCTACGAACTTTATATGGACAGTTGTTTGCGCAATAACGTGTTCCAACACAACGGTTATAAGCCATTTGGTTTTGTCCTTGACGTCCGTGTGAAGTTGCAGCAACAGGGCAAACAGTCTCACATGGAGCATGGTTACAGTGTTGACACATCACAGGCTGAAATGCAACTTGTGGATTTTCATCTGCAGGAACTTCAACAGTCTTATACGTGTCAAAAGCAGGTAGATTATTAAGTTTATCAATCTCCTCTTGGAAAGATTCACCAGCAGAATAGTATCTATCGATTCTCAACCAGTGCATGTCACGGAACTTTCTAACTTCATCTTTTCCAACAACAGGTATGTTATTTTCGGCATTACATGCTATTACACACGCACCACATCCCGTACAAGCGTTTAGATCGATTGACAAGTTAAAGTGGTGACCTATAGAAGTATCAAATGGACTCCATAAGTCTGTTTCATGACCTCTAATATCAACAGCTACGTGATCGTAATCAGCTCTAGGAGCGTCGTTATAGAAGCTCTTATCCTTCGTATTAAATATCTCTAAAGTAGTATCTTTTATAATATCATCGCTTCGCCCAGCCATAGTGCTTTGCAGCTGAACACAAGCAAATTTATGTGTTCCGGAAGCTTTTTCTAAGGTGACATTTTGGAATACTGAAAAATTCTGATATAACGGATATGCATTTACACCTGTTTGCATTTCAGATTGTATTGCATCTGTTTTACCATAACCCAAAGCTAAACCAACAGATCCCTTTGCCTGTCCTGGCTGTATAATTACAGGAACATTCTCTATTGTAACACCTCCAACATTTACATTTACATAGCTACCATCTAAAGCACCGTTAGAAACAAACTTATTTACAAGCCCTAATTCTTTAGCGTCTGGAGCAGATACAGTAATGTAATTATCCCATGAAGCTCGAGTAATTGGGTCAGGGAATTCTTGCAGCCAAGGGTTGTTTGCCTGCTGTCCATCACCCATTCCAATTTTAGTATATAAAGTAAGCTCTAAACCACTTGTATTTTCGATTATCGAAGCCATAGCCCCATTAGAACTACTGTTTTCTAACACACCTGAACCTTCAGCCGAATTAGAAGCTTGCATCATTGAGAATTCAGCATCACTATCAGCAAATCCATCGTGTAAAGCTTGATTCCAAGTCTTACCGCTTAAAATAGACGAAGACCAGGTTTCTTTTATATAATCGTAGTATGTTTTGGTAGATTCTGTCCAACGTAACAGGCAGTCTTGAAACTGTCTCGTGTTGTACAGCGGTCTAATAGTAGGTTGAGTTAGGCTGAATGTTCCTTTTTTAATTTGGACATCGCCCCACGCCTCAAGATAGTGCGGAGTTGCAGCCACCATTTGAGCTAAAGAAGCTGTAGCATCCTTTTTCATTGAGAATGCTAGACTAAGCTCTAAGTTTTTATAAGCATCTGCAAATTCTTTTCCGTTAGGTAGAGAATATACAGGATCAACACCTACAGTAATTAACCCTTTGACACTTCCAGAGATAACACCGTTAACAACAGCTAAAACTTCAGAATTTCTTCCTTGTTTAATTAAACGAGGCTTACCCGAATCTAAAGCTATACTATTAGCATTAAAGCTTAAGGCTAATGTTTGTGCTTCGACAGTTGGTATACCCGTCACTAACAATGCTTTGCTTCCAGCCTTTTGTAATTGAGCTTTTGCTTTATTTACAGCGTCGGCCATTTTCTCAGGCAATCCAGAAGTACTTCCACCTGTTAACGCTTTTAATATCTGTATTTGTTGTTTTGGTGTAGCAGGAACGCGCTTATCAGCTTTTGCTCCCGTAGTAGTCATATTAGCCTCAAACTGAATATGTCTAGAAATTTTTCCATTTTTAGGAACTCTCCCTTTAGCATAGCTTCGGCCATATCCACCCCCTTGCCAATCGCCTAGAAAATCTGCACCTACAGAAACAATAACTTCAGCTTTTGAGAAGTCGTAGTCTGGAAGGGCGCGGACACCAAATTTATTTTCGTAAGCATCTAAAGTTTCAGAACTTGACACTGTGTCATACACAACATGTCTAACGTTTGGATACTTAGCAGTAAATTCAGAAATCAACTTAGACGTTGAAGGACTAGCGAAAGTTTGCGTTAGAAGAACAACATCCTTTCCAGCCATCGCGGTAAGCTTTTGAGCAATAGCCGCATCTAATTCGGCCCAGCTCACGTCAGCACCATCTACCATTGGTCCAGCCAATCTATGTTTATCATATAATGACAAAACAGAAGCCTGAACTCTTGCATTAACCCCTCCTCCGTTATCAACTAAATCATTTCGTTCAATTTTAATAGGACGACCTTCTCTAGTTTTCACCAATACATTAGCGAAGTCAAAACCATCAGCTATTGTAGAAGCGTAATAACTTGCAACACCAGGCACAATCTCTTCGGGTTGCACCACATAAGGAATGGATTTAACGACAGGGCCATCACAAGCTGCTAAAGTTGCAGCAGCTGTAGTAAACCCAACATACTTTAAGAAATCACGACGTGTAGTGGAAGAAGACTCCATTGTCTCTCTATCCCCTAAAAATTCGTCCGTCGGAATTTCTGTTACAAACTCATTCTGCTGGAGCGCCTTAACAATTTCGCTGTCCTGGTTAAGCTCTTCAACACTTTTCCAGTATTTCTTGTTTGATGCCATATTATTTATTTACGATTTTAGATGCACGGCTTGAACCTTCTTTGTTTCTGAGTATTTAATCACAGTACTCAGCTCATCATATCATTCGTTAACCGTATATCGTAATTTTAGTTTTTCTTATTATTAATAGTTTCAAAACAGCAGGTAATTCTACTACATTTATCACCTACAATTTTAATAGTGACATTTACCACATTCCAATCCACCCATTTCGGCGATGGTCAACTTCTCGACTCCATATTTCTTAGAGAGTTCTTCGTGAATTTTAGCATAGTATTCATTATTAGCCAAGTCCACGTTTGTATCCTTATGACATGTAATACACCACCCCATAGTTAGTGGCGCAAACTGCTCCATAACCTCCATAGATTCAACTTCACCATGACAAGTTTGACATGCAATTCCCGCAACGGCTACGTGCTGAGAGTGATTAAAGTATGCAAAATCTGGTAAGTTATGAATACGAACCCATTTCACAGGCTTCTCTTCTCCCGTGTAGGCTTGTTCTTCAGGATCCCATCCAACTGCATCATATAGCTTCGCAATTTCACCATCGTAAAACTCTTTCGAATATTCTTCTGTAGCTGTTTCTTCAGCAACTTCTGAAATGTTTTTATGACAATTCATACACACATTCAAAGAAGGAATACCTGCCATTTGACTTTTTCTAGCTGAACTATGACAGAAATTACAGTCAATTCCATTGTCACCAGCATGAATTTTGTGAGAGTAATGAATTGGTTGAACGGGTTGATAGCCTTGATCCACCCCAACTTGCATAAGGAATCCGAAAGCGAAATAACTTCCACCTAAAAGCAACACAATAGAAGTCACTATCACCAAAAATTGATTTTGAACAAATGCTTTCCAGAGTGGAGTGCGCTTTTCTTTTCCTTCTGGATATAACGGAACACCTTTTGCTTCTGCAATTCTCTTTAATGTTGAAAACACCAAGAAAAGCATTACAGCTAAAAGTAAAAAGATAAGTGCTAGAGCACCAAGAACAATTTCATTTGATATACCACCATCTGAAGATGATGCGCTCGATGCAGCGGCAGTTGCAGCTACTTTCGGCTCAGGCTTCGGCTGATCGGTATAAGCCAAGATATTATCCATATCCGTTTTGGAAAGACCAGGAAACGGAGTCATCACCATTTTATTGTTTTCTTCAAAAAGCTTAATAGCAAGAGCGTCTCCTGAAGCTATTAATCCTTGGCTATTTTGAATCCATTTATAAAGCCACTCACGTTCGAACTTATCTCCAACTCCTCTTAGAGCAGGACCGATAGATTTTGAATCCATCTTATGACAAGCAGCACAGTTTGCTTTAAACAATGACTCACCTGCAGCTATATCAGCACCTGAATCAACTGGAGCAGCCTCTTCAGCTGCCGCTTCCTCACCAGAATCATCTTGTGAATATATGGTAGTTGAAAAAGTTAGTAGAAATACTAACAATAAAAACGGCAATTTTGAGCGTAGAGATAAAAAATTTACCTTTTTCATACTATGGGTTAAAAGTTTTGGTCGATATTTTGGCACACTATTGGCAAGTTAAGTCTTTTCAGGTTCACTCTCCAATCTGCCATAATTTAAAGGGCAAAAATACACTATAAAGTGGATTTTGAAAATGCAAACAAAGTGTTAACCTTTAATTTATACTTGTTCTAAATAGTATTTTTGTCTTTCGCGAAGATATTAAATTTTACATTTGTAAAAAGAAATTCTACTTATGAGACCACAAACCATTTCCAAACTTTTTATTTTCAGTGTTTTATTGTTGTCTTTTTCAATCAAAAGCTTTTCTCAAAACGCTACTTTGGTTGTAAATGAAGACCCAAAAGTCTCTGAATTACTAAAACTTCAGAAGGATTTAGAGAAAGAAAATAAACTATCTTTCGTATATACAATACAATTATATTACGGGGAGCTCAATAAAGCCAACGAAATTATTAAGAAATATAAAGCTTCATATGACAATTGGCCTGCTTCAATCGAATATGAAACGCCAAACTGGAAAGTGTGGGCTGGCAGTTTCACCTCTCGACTTGAAGCTGAAAGAGCGCTTAAAGAAATCCAAAATGACTTTTCCTCTGCTTTCATTTTGAAACCAGAACGCAGAAAATAGAGAATGTAACACATATTATATACAAAGTCCCTTTAACGAGGGGCTTTACTTTTTTTTCATAGGATTGAGTCCATATAATTTTAAAAAAGTGATGCTATAGTCACTAAATCCTCTCCCTCTTAAAACTTGTCTGTGATTGCAAAAAACACGCATAACGAACTCTAAAACCACATCTAATTGCAGGAACTTCAATACCCACACAAAAACTATCTTTAAGAACATGAATGCTATTGAAGCTTGTTGCGACTGACTAAAACATAAGACTGCTAATAGACTTGAGGCACTAGACCGTTTTTTTTAACATTTTGACAAACGAGTTAATTTGATTAAGCATTCTTTCTAGCTTTTCATACGCAGTAATCAATGTAACATTAAGCTACCCCCTTAATAAAAATGTTTGAAATTCTTGTTCCCTCATTTTATTGGGGTTTTTTAATACTTTAATCGGACAACAATGATTTAAAGTAAAAAACTAAAAACCCATTTGAAAGAATGTTATTATCGAAAAAAACATCAGATGCATAGAAGCAAAAACGACCTGAGAAATGAACCTCAGGTCGTTTAAAATAAATATTTGAAAAGAAATTATTTCAATTTCTGTTTAACTGCAACTTCTTGGAAAGCCTCAACAATGTCTCCTATATGCAGGTCGTTGTAATTTTTAATTTGCAAACCACAGTCATATCCTTTAGCCACCTCTCTAACGTCATCTTTGAATCGTTTTAGTGAAGCAAGCTCACCTGTGTAAATAACAACTCCTTCTCTGATGAGCCTAATTCTTGAGTTTCTAAATATTTTTCCATTAGTAACCATACATCCTGCAATGGTTCCAACCTTAGATATTTTGAAGGTTTCTCTAACTTCAGCAGTTCCTGTAATCTCCTCTTTCATTACTGGTGAAAGCATTCCTTCCATCGCATCTTTCAAGTCGTTGATAGCGTCGTAAATGATAGAGTAATTTCTAATATCGATTTCTTCTTTATCTGCTAGCTGTCTTGCGTTACCCATTGGGCGAACGTTAAACCCTATAATAATTGCATCTGAAGCAGAAGCTAACAATACGTCATTTTCAGTAATTGGACCTACTGCTTTATGAATGATATTTACTTGAATTTCTTCAGTTGACAGGTTTTGGAATGAATCGGTCAATGCTTCTACAGATCCATCTACGTCTCCTTTTAGGATTATATTCAATTCCTTGAAGTCTCCTAATGCAATACGTCTTCCAATTTCATCAAGAGTAATATGACGTTGAGTTCTTACTGACTGCTCTCTTTGTAGCTGCGTACGTTTTACAGCAATTGCTTTCGCCTCTCTTTCGTCCTCAAACACGTTAAACTTATCACCTGCTTGAGGCGCTCCATCTAACCCAAGAATTGAAACCGGTGTAGATGGTCCAGCTTTTTGAATGCTTTTTCCTCTTTCATCGTGCATAGCTCTAATTTTCCCACTATGCTGTCCTGCAAGAACGTAGTCTCCAATTTTAAGAGTACCTCCTTGAACCAAGATAGTAGACACATATCCACGACCTTTATCTAAGAATGCTTCTACAACAGTACCGTTGGCAAGTCTATTTGGATTTGCTTTAAGTTCTAACAATTCAGCTTCAAGCAAAACTTTTTCTAATAATTCTTTTACACCTGTTCCTTGTTTTGCAGAAATATCTTGCGATTGAATTTTCCCTCCCCAGTCTTCTACTAGAAGGTTCATATTTGCAAGGCCTTCCTTGATTTTATCAGGATTAGCCGTTGGTTTATCTATTTTATTAATTGCGAAAACAATTGGAACACCAGCTGCTTGTGCGTGACTTACAGCTTCTTTTGTTTGAGGCATAATGTCGTCATCTGCTGCAACTACAATAATAGCAAGGTCTGTTACTTGAGCTCCACGTGCACGCATAGCTGTAAATGCTTCGTGACCTGGAGTGTCTAGGAATGCTATTTTTTGGCCATTTTCCAAAGTAACTCCATATGCACCAATGTGCTGAGTAATTCCTCCAGACTCACCAGCAATCACGTTTTCTTTACGGATATAGTCCAGCAATGAAGTTTTTCCGTGATCTACGTGTCCCATAACGGTAATTATAGGAGCTCTTGGTTCTAAATCTTCTGGTGCATCTTGTTGCTCCAAAGACTCTTCAATTTCTGCAGTAATAAATTCAACTTCAAAACCGAACTCTTCAGCAACAATACTTAGCGTTTCAGCGTCTAGACGTTGGTTCATTGTAACCATCATTCCCAACGACATACAGGCAGAGATAATATCCGTAACTGGGACGTCCATCATCGTAGCCATTTCACTTGCGGTAACAAACTCAGTTACTTGCAATAGCTTGCTTGCTGCTTCTTGTTGTGCTTGTTCGTCCTCCGTTTTTTGACGGTGGAAATCTCTTTTCTCTCTTCTATATCTTGCACCTTTTCCTCTAGATGACTTACCTTGAAGTTTTTCTAAGGTGGCTCGTACTTGTCTTTGTACTTCTTCTTCGCTCGGCTCCTCTTTAGGTGCTTGGCTTGGTTTTTTACCACGTCCGCGTGTATCTCTTGCTCCACCTCCAGATGTAGATGGCTTTGCAGTATCTTTACTTATACGGCGTCTTCTACCTCTTCGATCTTTTTTATCGTCAGACTTTGCTTCTTTCTTCTTTTCAGGTTTTTTAAACTGAGTAAGATCAATAGTTTGACCGGTAAAACTTGGTCCTTCTAATTTTCTGTATTTAGTAGTTACAGTATCTGATTCATTTGGCGCTTCTTCAGAAGTTTTTTCCTCTTTCTTTTTAGCTGTAGATGCAGGAGTTTCTTTTACAGTTTCTGATTCTTTAGCTTTTTCTGGTTTTTTAGCTTCGACAGGGGCTTTTTCGGTCTTGATTTGCACTTTCTCAGCCTCGGTTTTGGCAGGTTTTTCTTCTTTAACAGCTTCTTTCTTCTCCTGGACTGGCTTGACCTCAGTCTCGACAGCAGGTTGTTTTGGTTTTTCGACCTTCACTTCTTCTGTTGTCTTTTCTACCTTTTCCTCTTTTATTTCCTCTGGAGGGGCAGCTTTTGATTTAGGAGCATCAAGATCAATTTTACCAACCTTTTTGGGTCCTTGAAGTTTTGCTTCACCTTTAATTACTCGAGAAGCTTCTTCTCTCCTTTGTTTTTCCTCGAGCTCACGCTCTCTTTCAAGACGTAGTTCTTCCTTCTCCTTACGCTTCTCCTCTCCTACTTCTTTGGACTCAATCTTTTTACTTTTGTCGGTTTCAAACTCTTCAAAAAGAACTTCGTATTCTTTACCCGTTATTTTAGTATTGGGACTAGCGTCCACCTCGAACCCTTTGGAACCTAAAAATTCCACTGCTCGATCCAACGAGATGTTAAACTCACGTAGTACCTGACTCAGCCTTTTTGTTTTTACTTCAGCCATAAATGCTTTCTCCTGTTTTGACTTTTTAAGAATTTTGTATAAAAGTAATTAAACTTTTAACTACTCCTCAAATTCTTCTTTTAATATATTTATCACATAGCGAATAGTTTCTTCCTCCAAATCGGTTCGTTTCACTAAATCGTTAATGTCATACTCTAACACACTCTTGGCGGTGTCAAGCCCAATTTTATGGAACTCTTGGATAATCCAACCTTCAATTTCATCTGAAAACTCGGTAAGTTCCACGTCTTCTTCGGCTCCTTCACGAAGCACGTCTATTTCATACCCTGTTAATTGACCAGCTAGACGTATGTTATGTCCGCCTCGACCAATTGCTTTACTCACTTCTTCAGGTCGAAGAACCACTTCAGCATGCTTAGTTTCTTCATTAATTTTAATAGAAGTTACTTTTGCAGGGCTTAAAGCACGAGTAATATACAGATTTATATTATTAGTATAATTGATTACGTCTATATTTTCGTTACCCAATTCTCTAACGATTCCATGAATACGTGATCCTTTCATACCAACGCAAGCTCCAACTGGGTCTATTCTATCGTCGTATGAATCTACTGCTACTTTGGCTTTTTCTCCAGGGATACGAACTACTTTTTTAACAGTAATCAATCCATCAAAAACTTCTGGGATTTCTTGTTCGAAAAGTTTTTCCAAAAATAATGGATGTGCTCTAGACATTATGATTGTAGGCTTATTTCCTTTAAGCTCTACACTTTCAATAATTCCTCGAACGTTATCTCCTTTTCGGAAAAAATCGGATGGGATTTGTCTTTCTTTTGGCAAGATAATTTCATTACCGTCATCATCAAGTAAGATAATAGCTCGGTGACGGATGTGATGAACCTCAGCAGTATATATATCGCCTTCTAATTCTTTAAAGTGCTTGTAAATATTGGTATTATCGTGTTCATGGATTTTTGCAATTAGGTTTTGTCTAAGAGCAAGAATTGATCTTCTTCCTAAGTCAATCAACTTAACCTCTTCGGAAACGTCTTCTCCTATTTCAAAGTCAGGCTCGATTTTACGTGCTGCGCTTAATGAAATTTCTTCGTTTGGATCTTCTACCTCACCATCGGCAACCACCACGCGGTTTCTCCATATTTCCAAATCACCTTTATCGGGGTTGATAATTATATCAAAGTTATCGTCGCTCCCAAATTTTCTTTTGAGGGCGTTACGAAACACCTCTTCAAGTATCGCCATGAGCGTTACTCTATCTATTAATTTATCATCTTTAAATTCCGAAAAAGAATCGATTAGTGCTAAGTTTTCCATATCAATTCAATTAAAATGTTATCATCACTTTTGCTTCCATAATATCTGTATACGGGATTGTGGCTTCTTTTTTAACCGTTACTTTCCCTTTTCCAACAGGCTTAGGTTCTCTTGCAGACCATGCTAATGTGCACTCTTCATCGGTTGCATCAAGAACTTTACCTTCTATTTTCTTACCGTCTTTTGTTTTCACCGATAGTTTTCTACCGATATTCTTTTTATACTGTCGAGGAAAAGAAAGCGGTTCGGAAAGCCCGAACGACATAACTTCTAAGGAGAAATCCCATTCCTCTCTGTCTAAATTGTGTTCAATTTCTCGGCTAACGGAAATACAGTCTTCAACTGTAACTCCGGTGTCGCCGTCAAGAATAACTCTTATTTGGTTGTCTGCAGTAATATTAAGATCAATCAAAAAGAGAGATTTATTTTTTTCTAGCGCGTTATCTAGAAGTTGTTCAACTTTTTCACGCATTTTTTTATTGCTATAAAAAGAGGGGACTTTTAGTCCCCTCAGATAATTTTCGTATCAAATTCTCTGCAAATATACTATAAATTTTTAAAACTATAAAAATCAAGTAGAAAGGATTTCTTTATATATTTTACTATCTTGTAACATTCATATTAAAACCACTATCCCTATGAAGCGATTATTAGTTCCTACAGACTTTTCCGAACAAGCAGAAAACGCCCTTAAAGTAGCTGTTGAAATTGCAAAAAAGCGAAATAGTGAAATTTACTTGCTTCACTCTATTGAGCTCCCTGTACACTTAGCCACTGGAGGTAGTTCAGGCGGACTCCCTGAATCTTTATTTTACATGAAGCTGGCAGAAAAAAGATTTAATGACTTTAGAGAAATGCCCTTTTTAGAAGGCGTTAACCTTCATGAGATTGTTGGGAGAAGTGAAATATTTGAAGACATTAATAAAACCTGTGAAAAGCATAAAATCGACCTGATTGTCATGGGATCCACTGGTGCAAGTGGGTTTAAAGAGATGTTTGTTGGTAGTAATACCGAGAAAGTAGTACGCACTTCGAACACGCCTGTTTTAGTAATTAAAAACAATCATCCAGATTTCAACATTAGTGATTTTGTGTTTGCTACAGATTTTTCAGAAAAATTTGAAAATGCTTTTAAAAGAGCCAAAGTATTTGCAGAAGATATCGGGGCTAAAATTCATTTACTCTATGTAAACACTCCTGCTAATTTTAAAACTTCGGCAGATATTCACTCTATGATGGAAAACTTCATCAGCGGAATGGACCTTAAAAACTACACGCTGAATGTTTATAACGATACTTCTGTAGAAAAAGGGATACTAAATTTCTCAAACTTTATTAATGCTGAGCTAATTGGAATGGCCACTCACGGACGCAAGGGTATTTCACACTTTCTAAATGGAAGTATTAGTGAAGACATGGTAAACCGAATAGACATGCCCATCATTACATTTAGAATGTAGGGCATTTTAAACCTTCTCAACTAAGTTCGTCTATCGATTAAATCAATAGGCTTTCTACTCATGGGCGGAAAGCGAAGGCTGTTAATCTCATCGGCGGAAGCAAATTCAATTTTAGGCGCTACTCGGAGTTTGGCTCTAAAATGATCCTTAATTAAAAGCTGAAGTTCTTCGGTTGGATTTTCAGAAGCTATTTTAATTGTTATTTCATCTGTGCGCAATTCATTGTGATAGATTTCAATTACATAAGAATCTACGTCGTTGAAATCGTTCAATATATTGAACATGGCTGGCGGATAAATAGTAGTTCCCTTATATTTTATCATCTGTTTTTTTCGACCAACAACTGGG
This sequence comes from Aequorivita sp., assembly GCA_035307265.1. Lineage (GTDB taxonomy): Bacteria > Bacteroidota > Bacteroidia > Flavobacteriales > Flavobacteriaceae > Aequorivita. The sequence continues at coordinate 6,771 of DATGMT010000087.1, read as the reverse complement.
CCTAAACGGGTAGTACTTCTTCCACAACTACATGGCTGGGTGTAGGATTGCACCATATCTCCTGTTTTAAAACGCAGTAAAGGCATGGCTTCCACTCCGAGTGTCGTTATGGTTAATTCGCCCACTTCACCTTCAGCGACAGGAAGATTGTTTTCATCAAGAACTTCAATAATAATGAGCTCTGGATGATGATGCCCACCTTGGTGAGATTCACATTCATTGAATGCTGTGCTCATTTCAGTGGAAGCATAAGTTGAGTACAATTCTATATCCCAATCTTTTCTAATTTTTTCAGCTAAGATATTATGCGAGAAATCCTGCTCACGAATTGGCTCACCAATGCAAATAGCAGCTTTTATACTCGTGTTTTTTAAATCGACATTGCGCTGTTTGGCATATTCAATGAGCTTTAACAGAAAAGACGGGACTGTAATGAGATATGTGGGTTTAAATTTTAAAATAGAATCCCATTGAAGTTCTGGAATACCCGATCCTACTCGAACAATTCCCGCACCTAATTTTCGCGCACCAAGAAAGTATGCCAAACCAGCCATAAACCTTCTGTCCATCGTAGTCATAAGCTGAAGAACATCTTCTTTTCCTACGCCACAACATGCAAAAGAAATAGCTTCATTGTAAGCTAATCTATTTAAATCATTATCTGTTAATGCAAATGTCACCGGATCACCTAAAGTCCCGGAAGTGGTTACATAGTCGATAATTTCAGACCTTGGAACACAAATAAAATCATCGTTAAACTTTTGTAATTGATCCTTAGTTGTAACAGGGATTTCACGAAGGTCTTCAAGAGTGTTTATCTCTGAAATTTGAATTTTATTTTCATCGAAAAAGCGTTTGTAATACGGTGAATTCTCCTTTAAATATTGGAGTGTTTCTTTAAGTTTGGTTTCCTGAAAAGTCTTTATTTCGTCTCGGGAGGCTTTTTCTATTGCTGGAATCATATCAAGTTTTTTCTTTGCATAAAAAGACTTTGTGTGTATTTAGCCACAAAGCCATAGAGGCTACAGATTTGTTACTTTAGTTTTTGAAGGTACTTTTCAATTCGTTCTCTATCTGGGACAGTTGTAATTTCTTTGGTCAATGCTTTTCTAAGGTAGAGCTTCGCAGCCGCATCATATTTTTTTTCAAAGTAATACTTTCCTGTTAAATAATAGGCTTTCCAATACTCTGGATTTTTCTGTCGCAATGCCGAAAGAGTTTTGGGAGAAATAGATTCTTTGTTTAAAATAGCCTCCTCTACTTCACGCTCCAAAATTCGATAATCTTCATAATCTTTATACTCTTTTGTGTAAATAAATGGATCCGACGGAATATTTATCTCTGAATTTGAGAGGCTAACGCTTGATGGATTGTTTTTTCTATTCTGAAATATTTCATCGAGATTATAGGTTACAAATTCACCTAACTGATAGGGATTTGAAGACACCCAAACTTGTTTGCTTTCTGGTTTAAACACAATTCCATGATGAGCGAGCAACTGATTGAGGGCTTTTTCATTTCCATAACCTATCTCTTTATTGTTTAATCCTTTTTTATTGCGAAGAACAGACACAGCGTCATTTACATCGAGTTTATCTTCGGCAGAAATTAGTTCCTGCATTCGCTCAAAACGATACATTGAATGGCTTTCAGCAATCCATTCTAAATTTCGGCTATCATCTTTATAAGCATCGCTTTGAAAGTGGTTTGAACAAATAAGTTTATTTGTGTTTTCAACTTCATAGACACCAAAATTATCTGGAGATACTTCTATTAGCGATGCCTTTCGTTCTTTTGCACTGCCTACAAAAATAGCTTCTGAAACGAACACTTCTCTTTTCTTTGCTATTGCAACAGCTTCATCAATGGTAGATGCATATTGTAAAATCTCTCTTACTACAATTGAAATAGGTGTTTTAGCAACCAAGGGAGTCTTCGATTTTCCAGCATTGATGGTTACTGTGAGCCCTTGGTCATTCATTCCTGAAACAACTCCAAGCATTCCTCCCCAAGTTACCGACATAAATTTATGTCCTTGTTCGGGGTTTACAAATGCGATTATTTTCTCTTTAGCAAATTCATCGCCTGCATAAAAGTCAAAATTTCGACCTATTAGCATTTCTCCATCAACTGTTTTATCATCCCAAACAGCGAAAGAAGAACAACCAACCAACATTAAATCCTGTAACGCGTGGCCAATATCGTGCGCTCCGTGAAGATAGAGCAATCTTAAATACGGCTCTCCAATTTCACTATAGTTAGATGAAGAATATTGAGAGAGTCCGTACAACTCAGCTTTATATTCTTCAGGAATATGGATGTACATTTTACGATTGTACCACGCTAAGAACTTTCGCAAAAAGTATTGTTGAAATTTAGATGGCACTATTTCTTCTACTTTATCAAAAAAAATAGCTTCTTGATTTTGCATCAATTCTTGAGTAAGGCTTCCAGTTAACATTCCAATTTGAAGTGGGTTTCCCTCCACATAAAGTTCCCATTGCCCATGTTTGTTTTTTAGCAAAAAATTATCGCCAGCAAAAAACGTAGAGTCGTTGACCTTTACTCTTTCAGGGATATTAGAGTTGAATGAACTTACATCTGGTCGATCTTTAAGAGATTTAGATACGCCACAAGAACTAAACACTAAGCACAAAAGAGACAGCGCCCAATATGTTTTCCAACTTCTCATTCTAATTATAGTACTTTTCAACATTGACTATAAATTGCTCTATTCTACTACGACTAATTCTTGTTTCTTAAACTTTAAAATCATGATACTTCTTCGGACTCAGTTTCTTTTAGGATTTTTTTAATCAAATAATCCCTTCCTAATATTTCCGAACAGGTCACTACTCCACTTATTGTAACCCCCAAAATACCGTGCATATTTAAACTTTGGCCCGTAAAGAAAAGATTATTAATCTTCGTGCGTGGAGAAACAAACGATTTCAGGGGGTTGTTAGCATCCTTTACGTATCCATACATGGAGCCTTTATTACATCCAATATAGTCTCTATATGACAAAGGCGTGGAAGAGTAAACCGATTCTATACAATCACGTATATTCGGAAATTTCTTTTCTAATTCTTTTATAATAATTTCTGATTTTGCTGCTTTAAACTCTTCATAAGTTTCTCCTCTTTCATTTTTATTCGCAGCTGTATTAAAAGTATCTACCCAAGGTTTCATTTCGTCAAAACGCATATAGGTCATAACCGTTAGATTATCTCCCCACTCTTCATCTTCATTGCTAATTCCCATGGAAAGCATATAAGCTTTTGGCCAATTTTCTTCAGTATAATCTAATGCTTCCCATACGGATTGTGTATCCTTAAAATGATAGTAATTGTAATTAAGGTATTTAAAAGTGTTTGGTTTCAAGACCAAATAGAGTGTGAAAGCTGCAATAGTGCTTTCAATTCCTTGAATTCTTTTTACATACGACTTTCTGAAAAGATCTTGCTTTATCATCTTCAAAGTCATTTTTGGATCGATATTAGAAATAAAAATATCGCCTTTAAAAACCTCTCCAGTTTGGGTATGTACTTCTGTTACAATTCCGTTTTGAGTTTCGATTTTTGTAACCTCTTGTCGTTTCACCGCAACACCGCCATATTCACGAAGTCGTTTCAGCAATGCTTTTGTGATTTGGCTTCCTCCACGAATGCAACGGTATGAGCTTTCAATATATGAATTTACTGATAGCGCATGCATATAGAGAGGTGTTTTATCGGCAACACCAGCATAGAGAAGGTTACTACCTGCAAGAACGGCGCGGAGCCTTTCATTTTTTGTTAGGGAGTCTATAAACTCTTTGGCTTTCACCTCGAAAATCGCTGGATTATCATAGTAAGCTGTGTTTTTCCTCATTCTATAAAGCGGGAAGTTATCACAGGTTTCAATCATCGTTTGACAATAGGTGTTTATAGCTTCCTCTTCACCTGGAAATTGCTCGATAAGGGACTTTGAAAAGTTTTCATAGCCTTGTGCGTGTGAATACTCTTTTGGATCATCATCGAATGTGATAATATCATAGGCATCTTCGTCCATTTTTTTCAAAGAAATATCATCGAGGATTTCTAGATATTTAAAATATCGATTTAAATTCTGTCCTTCCGAAAGCCCTCCTATATAATGAACTCCAGTATCGAAAATCACCTTATCTCGAGAGAATGTTTGAAGGTTTCCACCAAACTGCTGATTTTTTTCAAGAACACAAACCTTATAGCCTTCTTTAGCCAATATAATAGCAGAAACCAGACCTCCAAGGCCACTACCAACAATCACTACGTCGTATTTCTCACTCATTGGAATGTATTTCCTGAATACTCAAAAACAATAATATTCGCATCTAAATATTTCTCTTGAAAGCCTAATGTAGTAATATTTTTCGTTTCAATAGTGGCAGCCTCCTTAATCAATACAATAGTTTGAAGGTTTTTAGGCGTTTCCTGAACAAGTTCGGATGCTTTTTGGACTGAATCGATAATCAGTGTTTCACAAGTATCAAAGTCATCCTTTTCTAATATGGACTTAAAACTTAGCGTTTCGTGTTTTTGAGTGAGATAGCTATTTTGAAGTATTTTACAAGCTTCTTTATCTTCTATAACACTTATAATTTTGCGGTCGGCTCCATCTAAGGCTAGCAAGAAGTCCAACTGCCCATAGTTATTGGAAACGTGAAGAATTTTCGAGTCTTTATTCACATGGTTTATGACTTCATAATAGCTTTTTGAAAATTCTTTCAAGTCCTTCTTCACTGCTTTATATAGCGAATCTCCTTTGTATCTATATTCTTTTAAAATTAGATGATGAAAATATGTGGGAGACTCCATTTCTTTACGAAGCTTTAGAAATTCACTTCTAAAATATGCACCTACTTTTTTACCTTGTTGAGTATAACTTTTACCGAATGAGCCTTTACCATAAGGAATTCGAGGTAGAATTTTGACAGTAATACTGCCGTCGTCAATTATAAAACTTCCTTTAGGGTTCACCTCACTATTTCCATGAATCAATACAGGGAGAATGTCTAATTCAAAATGTTCAGCAAGATAAAATGCACCTTTATGAAAACGTTTAATCTTATTTGTTTCGCTTCTCGTTCCCTCGGGAAACGCCATGATTGAATATCCTTCATCAAGCTTTTCCTTTAGTTGATCCATGCTGTTTTCAATTCCTTTTGAAACAGGATAGAAATCGGCAACCTGAACTGCCTTCCCAAATATTGGAGAATGATACACCCAGTCATTGACTAAAAAACAAATCTTTGGATGCAACATACCGATAGCTAGAATGTCTAGGAACGAAGTGTGATTTGCAATAATAACCGAAGGCTTCAGGAAGTCTTCATTATTCTCATTTATCACCTTCTTTTTTATCATTGGATTGGTGTAGAGCACTGATTTCATGAATTTTGAAATCTTTTTATGATACCAATACTTCTTAGTTTTTTTAGCAATTGGCAAAAGCGGTAGTATGGTAACACCATAAATAGACACTAAAATCCCTCCTAGACCGAAATAACCAAATGAAAGCACTGAGTGAATAAACATTCGAGGTTTAACAGGCGGTTTTTTTGAGCTTCCGATAAAAAGCTGAAAGAGCAGAGGCTGAATTGTAAATGCTGCAAACATTGCCGAGAATATCCCGATAATAGAAACAATAGAAATGGAATACAAAGCAGGATGTTCAGCAAAAATCAAAACTCCAATACCCAGAATAGTTGTGAGAACGGAAAGCATAATAGACGTTTTATGCGTAACCATCAACTTCTCTCCTGTTTGAAGTTGTTTTTGCAATCCTTTAGTCATGAAAATACTGTAATCGATTCCCAAACCGAAGATAAAAGTTGAAATAATAATGTTGAAAATATTAAACTTGATTTGGAAAAGCCCCATAATTCCCATAGTCAAAAACCATGTAAGGAATATTGGAGTTATTGTAACAAGCGTAAGCGAAAAGCTTCTAAAAAATAAAAGAAGTATAATCAATACTGCTATTAAACAATAGCCTATTAAGCTATGAAAATCGTTTTTTAAATTTCCTAAGAAAGTTTCATTCATCTCCTGCCTGTCGATCACAATGGTGTTTGGAAAATCCTTAAATGATTCCTTAACACTAGCAGCATTGTTCTCTTTCAACTTTACTAAAGCCGTTATAGTAGTAAAGTCTGCTTCTGTGGTGATAAAGTCCTCAAGCAACATGGACGGAACTTGCTGATAATCTTCTGGTTTTAAAGTTTGAAAATCTTTATTTAGAAAATTGTAGAAGTTTGAAAAAGTAGTGGGTTTAAATCCTATTTCAGTTCCACTTTTGATTAAAGAAGTCTCTGTTTCACCTTTCCTGTTTTCATCCCAAAATGCTCTCCATTGATTAATTTTTTCACGCTGATTGCGTTGTGAATGCACTAAAGCACCTATAGAATTAAAACCGGTAATCTCTCCGGTGCTTTTCATCAACTCTAGCTTCTGGTGGATTGAGTCGTTGAGTTGCAGAGTAGATTCTACTGACTTACCATAAGTAGCTAAATACACAGACTTTGATGAAATATCGGTTAACTCATCCAGATGACGCATGGCCGTTTTAATTTCTTCCGGCTCGTAGTTTAGCTTTGAAATATCTTTATCAAAATCAACTCGTGGATAGGTAAAAAAGCTCACGATCAATAAAATGACAACTCCACCAATGAGAATTTTGCTTTTGTGAAATTGGAATCCCGCAATAGAGTCTAAAATATTTTTACGCTTAGATTTAGCAACAGGATTT
>DATGMT010000086.1:0-6658 GCA_035307265.1 Aequorivita sp. | reverse complement strand
TTTAAAATCATTCCTAAAATGAACCATATTTTTAAAGAGGTTGAAGGAAACGATTTAGAAAACAGCAAAACATACAACCTACACAACCTCCCTATTGTTCCTGAATTAGTTGAAACGATTTCAGATTTCATTAAAAAATAGTCATGTTCGACTAAGGTTTAAGACTGCTGCGTTAATAGGCGTAAGAAACAAGACCTACCTCTTAACAAATTGACAATCAAGATAATTTGATTAAGCATTCATTCTTACTTGCAAAACCGAGTAGCTTAGCCTCTATATTCTAGAAACGTAATGGCGGACACTTTATAAGCATAGCGCCCTCAAATCTTAATCGCGCACAACTAAAAAAAGCATTGCAAATTAAAAAATAATTGTATTTTGCGGCAAAACCCGTCAAAAATGGAAGAAACTGCAACAGAAATTTTAAAAGACACTACACCTTTATTTACCAATGACACTATAGTTTTCGGGCTATTGATGATTGTTCTTGGCTTCATCTTTTATACTTCAGCCAAAAAATCAGGGTTTTGGAGTAAATTCTATGCGGTTATCCCTGGTTTATTTATGGCCTATTTTCTTCCAGCTTTATTGACAACTACTGGAATAATCAGTCCCGAATGGACTACGATAACCGAGTCTGGAGAAGCTCAAAAAGGAAGCACTAGCCTATATTATATGTCGAGTAGATACTTACTTCCAGCAGCATTGGTTTTAATGACTCTAAGCATTGATTTAAAAGGAGTCTTTAAACTTGGTCCAAAGGCTCTAATTATGTTTATAACTGGAACCATTGGAATTGTAATTGGAGGTCCTATTGCTGTATTAATTGTAGGAAGCATCCATCCAGAAGCAGTTGGTGGTGAAGGCGCAGATGCTGTTTGGCGAGGTTTATCAACACTTGCAGGTAGTTGGATTGGCGGTGGCGCTAACCAAACCGCTATGCTTGAAATTTACGGATATAATCAAAAACTCTATGGAGGCATGGTTTTCGTAGATATAGTTGTTGCAAATATTTGGATGGCTATAATTCTTTTCGGAATTGGAAAATCAGCTAAAATTGACAAATGGCTTAAAGCCGATACCTCTGCTATTGAAAGCTTAAAAGAAAAAGTTTCTGAATACACCAAAAAAGTAGACCGAAATCCTACACTAACTGACTTAATGGTTCTTGCAGCTATTGCTTTTGGTACCGTAAGCGTCGCACATTTTGGCGCAAATTATTTAAGTGGCCTATTCACAAATATAGTTAGCAGTTTACCAAAAGGACTAACCCGAAATATATTCTCATTCCTAGATTCTAGTTTCTTCTGGATGATTACGATTACTACTATTATTGGAATCCTGCTTTCTTTTACCAAGGCAAAAACCTACGAAGGTGCTGGAGCTAGTAAGTTTGGAAGTGTTTTCATCTATATTCTAGTAGCTAGTATTGGAATGAAAATGGACCTCACTCTTATCTTTGATAACATGTGGCTAATCGTGATTGGTTTAGTTTGGATGGCGACTCACGCTGGATTAATGATTTTTATGGCAAAAATGATTCGCGCACCTTATTTCTTTCTGGCAGTTGGAAGCCAGGCGAATGTTGGAGGAGCAGCCTCCGCTCCAATTGTAGCATCTGCTTTCCATCCATCTTTGGCTACTGTAGGTGTACTTCTAGCCGTATTTGGATATGCCGTAGGGACAGTTGGTGCAATCCTATGTACAGTCTTAATGCAATTGGCTTCGGCAGCATAGATTTTTAAAAAATTTAGCCCATATTTGCATTCCAAAAAAAGAAAAATGCGTTACTTACTTTCAGTACTTATTGTAGTACTCATCACAATTGTTGGTTGCTCTTCAGAAACAGAAAGAATGAATGTCTCTGGAAAAGTTCGAGGGTTGAAAAAAGGAACCCTACTCCTTCAAAAATTTGAAGACACTCTTTTAGTCACGATTGACTCTATTGAAATTGATGGAAATTCAAATTTCAGCTTTTCAGATAAAGTAGAAAGTCCCGAAATCTACTATTTATACCTTCTTTTAAAAGATGGCACCCTAAACGATGATAGAATTACCTTCTTTGGAGAGAACAAGAACATAGAAATACAAACTAATTTGAAGAACTTCGGAAGTGCTGCACGTGTTTCGGGTTCGAAAAACGATAGCATTCTAAAACTTTATGATAAATTGAAGCAACGCTATGTGGCTAGAAACCTAGAGCTTATTGAGAAACGACTCAAGTTAAGGCCTTCTGATTCCGATTCAAAACTTGAAGAAATAGAAAAACAACAACAAGCTGTTCTTTCAAATAAATATCTAGCTACAATCAACTTTGCTGTAAACAACAGTGACTATGAAGTTGCTCCCTATTTAGTTTTGAGTGAAGCCCATGATGCTAACATCAAATACTTAGACACGGTTTACAACGCACTAAATCCTAAGATTAAAGACTCTAAATACGGCAAAGAGTTAGCTACCTATATTGAAGACAGAAATAAACTAGACACAACTTCAGTGGCTAACTAATTCTAATGTTAGAATTTTATACGTCCTCCTATTTTAGCTTGTCGGCGTGAATTTGTCTAAGATTTGCCAATTTAGGCGAGATAACTGCCCGGCAATATCCTTGAGACGGATTGTTTGCGTAGAAGCTTTGATGATCTGCTTCTGCGGGAAAAAACTTTTCTAATGGAGAAAGCTCAGTAACGATTGGGTCTTCGTACACTGAAGACATTTCATTCAGCACTTCATCGGCAATTTTTTTCTGCACTTCATCATGATAAAAAATAACCGAACGATACTGCGTACCTCTATCAGCTCCTTGTTGATTTAGTGTTGTCGGGTCATGAGTTGTCATAAATACATTCAATAAATCTTTGTAAGAAACCACCTTGGAATCGAAGCTTATTTGAACAACCTCAGCATGACCTGTTAGCCCACTGCAAACTTCTCTATAGGTTGGAATTCCAGGAACATTTCCACCAGAATATCCAGAGACCACTTCCTCTACTCCTTTAATTTGGTCAAAAACTGCTTCCGTACACCAAAAGCAACCTCCACCAACTGTCATCATTTGCAATTCTTTATTTTCCATTGTAAGATTTTAATAAACAAAGTTACTTACTTAAAAATTGAATTCAATTAAGATAGCGTTAAACAAAAATCGGCTATATAAAGCTAAAAGCACTGTTTAAAACGGATATCCAATCCCAAAATTAAAAATAGGTTTCTTCCATTTAAAATCGAATCGCTCCCCTTTTTCTTGAGAAGGATCATGGAAAGGAGCCGCTAAGTCAAAACGGATAACAAAACCTTGAACATCTACTCTTAACCCAACTCCAGCACCCATTCCGAGTTCGCTGATAAAACTCGAAGTAAATTTATCTTTATAATCGTATTCTTCATTTCCTTTTGAATTCCAAATATTCCCAGCATCAGCAAATACGGCTCCCGTTAAAAAGGAAATAATCGGGAAACGATATTCAATATTGGCTTCCAAACGAATGTTTCCAGTGCGGTCAAAATAGTCGCTACTTGGATTATCGGCATCGCTATAATTTCCAGGACCTAAAGAGCGTATTCTAAAAGATCGCACGCTATAGGGTCCACCGGAATAATACTGTTTCACGTAAGGCATCACGTCGGAGTTTCCATAAGGCATTCCATATCCACCGAATAATCGAGTGGCTATAACCTGTTCCTTTCCAACTTTAAGATGATATCTAAAATCAATGTCAACCTTGGCATATTGGGCATATTGCATCCCTAAAAACGATTTTTTGCCTTCCTCATTTTTCTTTCCTAACAAACTGATACTATTTCCAGCAACATCAAGATTTGCATTGAAAAAGAATTGGTGGGTTTTAGCGGCATCTATCATTCCATTATACGTGAAAGAATAGTAAAGGCCCGAAATAAATTGTTGATCGAAACTTCTTTGTAAGAAAGGGTTATTCACCAAAATGGAATCGAACTCTACTGATGTTTTTAGTAGCTTAGTATAGTTAATTGAAACAGGAATTACCTCATGAGTTACATATCTATTGGCTTGCCACAAATAACCGAATTGTGCAGTAGCAGCTAAGATTGAATACAATTGAGTCCGATTTAAATAGTCAACACTTATCCCTGTTTTTGTTTTAGGTATATCATATTTAAAAAAGTCGTTGTTTATTTTCACAGGAAATATCACTCTCGGAAAAATCAGTTCACTTTTTAGCCCAAGCTCTGTACTTGCTTTACCTTTATTGCTTCCACCACCGCCGGCTTGAATTTCATATCCAACTTTTGCTGTTGTATTTAGAACCTCTCCACCTTTAAATAAGTTTCTATTACTATAGGTTAATGCCAACCCTGGACCCACAAAACTGTTTGATTTCGATACCGCTTGAACCTCTGCTCGAAACGCACGTTTATTCAGTGGCGACAGATATATATCAGCTTCTAAATCGCCTAAACTATCGTTAGCTATCGAATCTCTTTCTTTATACTGAATATTCACAAACTTATATGCTCCAATAGTTGAAAGTCTTCGTGCAGTGTTTCTTGAATCTGAAGGACTATAAAGTTGTCCTTCTTTCATAGTTATATAAGGATCTAAATATTTTGGTTTAAAGAAATCTTCGCTATTTACAAAGTTCTTTTCATTGAATCGAATTTTATCATGAATGATGGAGTCTTGCACATCGTGATTTGCATAGACATTGATTTTAGAAATTCTATACGGCACAATGGACTTTTTAGGAACGTCCTTTTTTAATCGCAGAAAAAGATCGAATCTCTTTTTGTCATATTGATTTGTATCGGCTTCAAAAATCAGAAAATCTGGATTGAAATTATAGTAGCCAATTTCTTTTAAATCGCCATCAATACGCTCGCGTTCCATTTTCATATTAGCCAGGTCAAAACGCATTCCTTTAGATAATTTTGATTCAGATACGCTTGTTTTAACTTCAGAATAAATTGGTTCTGGGAGAGTATCTACATTATATTTGATCATCCTATAAGCACTAGGAACTCGAAGTAAATAGTTTATAGACGCCTCTTTTTCTTTCTCTATAGCTTCAGAAGTAGTGCTGCTGTAAAAGAAACCCCTATTCTCTAAACGGTTTAATAAAATATCCTGAACTTCATAAGGCTTCACGTCACTAAGGTAAACAGGTTCCTCTCCTATTTTTTTATACAGCCATCTATTGATAAACCCAGGTTTTTCCTTTTGCATTTTATAGTAAAAATGAAGTCCGAGATACATTCCTAAAGTTTTCTTGTTGGGTTTAGGGCGTAAGGCTTCTTCAAGCACAGAAATTAATTGCTTCTCATTCTCAATAATTGAGTCGGACTCGATTTCAATATCTGCTCCAGTATAGAGTAGCTTTCCCTCTGGAATGTGTTTTTTTACTGCACAAGACTGCATCGCGATAAAAACAACACCTAATAAAATAGAGGTTTTTATAATAGGCTTCAATATTGATATGATTTGATTTATAGACTTAAACATCTAATCTGTTTTGCTCTGTTTTTCATTTTCACGCTCCAATTTTCTTTTCTCCTTCTCTTCTTTTTCTTGCTTTTCCTTTTCTTCTCTTTCTTTTTTAGCTTTTTTAGCCATCCTTCTAGCCTCTTTTTCAGCATCGGTTTCTCCATCTAATAAAGCATCCCAAAGCTCTTCAAACTTGTTGAATTCTTGAGTGAAAATCAACGCAATTCCACTGACAACAGTTTGACCATCGATAATATTTTCATACTCGTTTTTCTGAAATCCTTTTAGTCTATAGCGGCCATTTTCAGTTAATAGATATTCTAAACTTACATTTCCTATTAACGGAGTGGGTTCGTTGTTTGGGTTACTTCCTTGCAAGTCTACTTCGCTACCAACACGTACAATCAGCCGATCGTTAAACAACTTCTTTTGTGCAGCAATATCTAACTGTGTGCGTTCTTGCGGTGTTTCGCCTTGGTAATCTGTATAACTATCGAGTCCGAAATCTAACTCAAACCCAGTGTTGCCAAGTAACTTATTGGAAAAAGTATTGAGTTGGTCTGAAACGGCATCGTTTAGGTTGTTTCGCGCCACAGAAGCAAACCCTCCTCCACTTCCATCGCTTCCAGGCTCAGGATAAAAACGATTAAGAACGAGCAATGAAAACACTTGTCGGTTTAACTCTCCTTCTTGTTTATTCACTTGCTGAATTCTTCCATATACTTGTCCACCAATAGCTCCTTGCTGTTCTTCGGGCATGTCTAAATCAAAAGAAATGACTGGCTTTTCCAATTCACCGCCCACATTTAAATAGACATAGAATGGAAGTACTTGACGATATTTTCCTTTAACTGCCGGATCAGCACCTGAGCTTATGGGAGCCATTAAAGCAGATGCCGAAGCTTCAACTTTATAAACAGCCTTTACATCTAATTTAGCATCAAATGGATCCCCTGCCCAACTAACTCTACTTCCAGGAGAAAGGTCAAAACGTCTATTCACCAAGTTATAAAGACTCATTTCATAATGTCCGCCTGCAATATCATATAATCCAGTTAAGGTAATTCTTCCATTCGGGTTCATTGTAAAGTTAAAATCACCTTCTCCAAAAACTTCAAAATTATCTCCAGTTTCCTGATCGATAATTATTGTGACTTTAGCATTTTTACCAATTTTCAGAAATGCATTAATATCAAA
>DATGMT010000085.1:0-2486 GCA_035307265.1 Aequorivita sp. | reverse complement strand
TTGAATTTTATCCAATTTCGCTTTTTGTATCGCATCTGCTTCGGTCAAAATTGTGTAGCGTTCAAAATCCTTTTCTAAGTCTTGAACTTGAATTTTCACACTCTCTAATTGTAATTTCAAAAGAGAATTATCCAATTCAATAAGGATTTGTCCTTTTTTCACTTCACTTCCTAAGCCAACTCTAACTGCATCAATCTTTCCTTGAATATCTGCGTTTAATTTCACTTCACGATTCGCCATAAAGTTCCCATCAATGGTTTGGCGGGTATCCATATTAGAAACTTCTGCAGTAATTGCTTCAACTTTAATGGTTTTATTTTTATCGTAATGAAAAACAATAGCTTCTGTTTTTGCTTTATTTTTCGTCAGTTGAAATACGGTTAACCCGATAAGCCCGACAAGTACAACAATCGTAATTATATTTTTCATGATTTCTTTATTCGTGTTATTTAATCAATAAGTTTCCAGACTCTTTTTTCAACTTTAAATCTGCTTTAAGGTATTCTATTATAGTCGCTAAATATTCCATTTGAGCTTTGTTTACTTCGTTTTCTGCCATGATAACATCGGTTAAAGAAACTAGTCCTTCACGGTGTTGCAGAATCGTTTGATCATAAATAGACTCTGCTAATTTCAACTGCTCTTCTACCATTTCTATAGCAGTATTTGCATTGTTCTTTTCTTTTATAGCATTTTCAATATTGACTTCAGTCTGATCTTGCATCAATTCCAATTGTATTGAAGTAGCGTCAATCTCTAATTGTTTGTGCTGAATTTTTCGTTTGGTTACCATCCCATTAAAGAGTGGCATAGAAAGTTGAATTCCTGCTAAACCTTTGGGATAAAAATTAAGAAATCGATTCGGTTCTTGATCGTAGCCGTATCCTGTTGTTCCATAAGTTGCAAAAGCATTTAAAGAAGGTAAGTAACGTGATTTTTTTAAGGTGTTGATTTGGGTATATAATAATTCTGCCCTTGCCTCTGCTAGTTGAACTGAAAGCGAACTCGTAGCTTCATAATTTTCAATCTTTTTAAAAGCAATTGATTGGTCGATATCAATACTTTCTGATAAAGGTCTGCCCATTAAAAACTTGAGCACATTCAATACACGTTCGTACTTCACAGAACTTGTTTCTCGTTCTTTTTCCAGTTGAAGCAGTTTTAATCGCGCCCTTTTCACATCTGTCCCAGTTAATAACTCCTGTGTTTGAAGTAATTCAACATTCTTGAGCAATTGTTTCGCATTAACAATATTGGAATCAATAAAGTCTAAACTTCGGGCAATAATTTGAGCGTTATAGTACACCGATGAAACTTCAAAAAACACTTCTTCTTTTGACTTCAGGTTTTGAATGCGTGTGAGTTCTGTCGCTGCCTTCGTGGTTTTAATGTTTCCATATAATTCTGGATTATAAATCGGAATAGCCAATGTTAAATCAGCATTTAAATGATGGGGAACACCAAACTGAGCCTCTTTGAATTGACCATCGGGACCACCAAAAACACTCATTGGCATTAGTTGATAAGGCAAATCGGTAAAGTATTTATAATCTGCATTCAGATTTAATTTTGGCATTCGATATCCTTTCACAACATTTTCTTGCTGGAGGCTCGACTCCATCTCCAAAGCGTTAATTCTTAATCGCTTGTTGTGCACTTCTGCTGAATCAATACACTGTTCTAAGGTCCACACTTCTTGTGCTTGAAGAAAACTTAAATTCAAAACAAAGAGCATTGAAAACAAAAGCTTGTGAGCGCTAACTAACTTCATTGTGCAAATTTTTTTAGTTTATACAGTATTATTTTCCACTGATCATTTCAGAAGAAATTCCTTTTTTATTGGTATATTCTGCTATTACTATCCCTACAATATGAAGCAAAATAAATAGTGGAAACCAATATATTCCGAGTTTATGAACTGTTTCAATGGGATCTTTTAACTCAGGGAAGAAACCTTGTTTTAAGGAGACTCCAGTAACAATAGAAATAAAAGCAAAAACATAAAAGAACACATAAGTACTTCCTTGTAATCGTTCTTTTACAGACAACTTTTTATTGAATGGGTTGGGAAATTTAATTCCTTTAAATACCATATAAATAATACGTACTAGAAAAGCAAAAATCATTACATAGGCAAAAATGATGTGCCACTCCCACATTGGTTCACGGATGGCTTTTGCAATTACCGTCATATCTTCTTTCGGAATCGCTTGTGTTTTACTTTCGATAATAGAAACGATGTGGTGTTTATTCATCCAGAACATTCTCAGGAAGCCCGTAAAAAAAAGCACACTCATTGCTAGGGCAATTGTCCAGTGTAAAAACCTGTGGAGTGGAGTGAATTTATTTTTTGTTTCCATACTTATTTTTTTTCAATCATTTTTAAAATTCCATTAAGGACTTTCATTCCATCTTTTTCAACACTCGATTTATTTCCAGAAAGTTTCCATTTCATTACTGCCATTCTCATTCCACCTGTAATAATT
>DATGMT010000084.1:0-24412 GCA_035307265.1 Aequorivita sp. | reverse complement strand
CACCATTTCCAGCAATATCTGGCTTAATGCGAAAATCATCAGTAGGTCCTTGGCTGCTAGAGCTTGAAATAGCTACTGAAATTAAGTTTCCATTACTGTCTACATTTGCATCTTGGGCATTTGCAACTACTAAGTTGTTTTTGGAAGTGGCATGACCGCTCAACATATCATAGCCCGATTGGAAAGGTTGGCCATTGTAATGAGTAGCATTCCCATCATTTCCTGCTGCACTTACCATGAGGTAATACGGCGCATTAAACATAAGGTTATCCCAATCTCGGGCATCTTCCCTATAGGCTCCAAACATATCATCTGGTAGTTGGTCAGCCCTATACCCATACGAATGATTTGAAAGTAGCATTCCGTTGGATGCCGCTGTAGTAGCTTCACTAAGGTCGTTATCCCACTGATAAGCTTTCACTCTGGAGCGAGGCGCCATTCCTTTTGCATTGGCCTGGACTCCAGAAGCAGTAATGGTACCCACCACATGCGCTGCGTGATAATGTAATTGAGTCGCACCATCTTCTATGGTAACGCGATTATTTTCTCCTGGTCCGTGATATTCTTGGTGTGTTACTCGAGGATGTCCGCCGTCCCAAACGTGAGCAGTCATATTCTGCCCATCTAGGTTATAACCAGTAGAACCACCGATATTTATGTGGTTTGTTCTCGTAGATTTTGCAGCGTCCACATTAAATGTAGTGTAGTAGATTAGCGTTCCGTCAGGAAGAACCCTCTGTAGATCAACAAAAGAACCTTCTTTTGTAGTATATGAAATTGGGAGGTTGCGCGCTTTTGCATATTCAATAGCAGCTTGCTTTTCTTTAGTTGATTTTTCTAAGGATTGAGCAGCTAGATCTTGAAGATATGCTTGATTATAAGTAGAAGTAATTTTTTGTACTTGATCAGGGGTTTGTGCTGATGTTATTAAACCAAAAAAAAGAGCAAGACCTAATAGAGCTTTTGAGAGGAGGGAGGTAGTGTTATTCATTATGTATAGGGGTTTGATAAGCATTAAAAACAAAAAAGAATTTCAATAGAGAATTAAGATAATTTGAAAATAGTTTTTATCCTAGAAACGGGATAATCTAATTGGCGTGTTTTTGATTCTTCTTGTAGTTAATTAAGTTCCAAATATATAATCATTCTTTCGATGTTTGAAACTTTTCTTTGTAATAATTTTTGTTATACGTTAAAATTATATTGATTGTTTAACTAAAATTGGTGGTTTGCTTAAAAGTTTAAAAGTATTGTGCTATTTCAACTTTAGCCCCATGCTAAGTTTAGTGCTTGTTTTTATTCATGCTATAACAATCGGCTTATGCAGTGTGAGAGATTATAGTTACTATTATGGTTTGGATGAGTGTTAAATCTGTTTTTTATTGAGTTTCTCGATAGCACTATCAATTTTGTCGAGTTCTGCGTCATAAAACTTCCATACAAGCCATGCCAACACAAGTCCTAATGCTATTAGGAGAAGAATTCCAACAGTCTGATTGATTTTTCTTCTGCTCATTTCTGAAGATTAAATATTGAGGATGCTCTTTAAGGGTGTGAGTCTTTTTATTTTATGGTGTTCTTATTGCTGGGTGAAATGCAGCAATTCACATTAATATTCTATGCTAATTCTTTTTGTTGAGAAAAGATGAAGTGTATGTTAGAGAAAAGAGCGGTTCTATTAGGACCGCTCTTTTTATTAACTATATTCTAAGGAAATACCCCTCAATATTCAATAGAGTTTATAGCCAAATATTTATTTTTCTTCAAACGAGGTTTGTTAATTTTCAATGAATTCTAAGAGTGTTGAATATGTTTAAACACCTTCTTCTTAGTTTCTTATACAAATTTGGGGTAATTATGGTTAAGTTGTGATAAAACGGCGTTACAAAAGCGTTACAATTCGGAAAGTATAGTGTTTGTAGGGTTTGGGGGGTGTTTCTTTTTTATAAAATAAAAGAAGTGTGGCCATGAACTTCTGTTTTACAAAGAAATTTGGAAGGGTAATATTATAATGAGATAGTAAGTATAAGTCTTTGAAAGCCGTCTGTAATTTTTAATTACTTTGAAGCTATTTTCGTCTCCAGCATATCTATGAGGGTTTCTGTTTGCTCTTGGCTTTCAAGATTTAGCTTTTTGCGAATGCGATGTTTCGTTACTCTGACGGTATTTGAAGAGACTCCTAAAACTAATGCCATTTCATTATTATTTAATTGTAGTTTTTCAAGACATAGATAACGAATTTCTGCTTGACTTAATTCAGGATACGAGGCCTGTAGAGAAGGCAAGAATTGAGGGTAAGCTTGTTTGAATAAATTTTTATATTGTAGCCAATCTGCTTGAGTTAGAATGTTTTTTGATTTAAGTTCTGCTAGTAGCATGTTGTTTTCTTCAGTGGCTTTCTTTCTTTTTAATTCGGTGATTAACTTATGATCTTGTCGGATTCTTAAAGTTGTGTTTTCCAACATGTTTTTGGCGTTAGATAATGCCTTGCGTGTGTTGTCTAGTTCTAGCTCTTTAATGTATTGTCTTTTTAAAAGAATCTTGTTTCTAAGCCAGAATGCAAAAATGCTTCCAGTTAAAAGTATTGCAATTATTAAAATTATGAAATTACGTTGTGAGAGTTTCAATTGGCTTTCGGTGTTGAGCCTTTGGATTTCTATTTCTCTTTCCTTCGCTTCTACAATTTGGTTGGCGTGCAAGAGTTTTAAACTATTAAATTTTTCTTGATATTTTTGGTTTGCAATCATAGCAGAATCTAGATACTTCATGCTTTTATCCGGTTCATTATTCGCAGCATACCATTTACTTAATATTGGGTAGAGTTTTCTAAGGCGGTCTGTTTGTTTAGATAGTTGAATGTATTTTACAGATTCGTCTATTTTATCTTTAGATTTTTTTAATTGATGCTGTTGTAAATATATATCAGCGAGTGGAATGGTAGATCCTGCTGCAAGTCCATAATCTTGGTTTTTTAACGCTAGCGAAATATCTGTGTTAAATAACGGAATGGCTTCGTTGAAATCTCCTTGCAGATAATAATTATATCCTAAGTTTCCAGTGGCAATCCCTTTCCATGTTTTATTAGAAAACTCAGAAGAATCGTTGATAATTTGAATGAAACTTTCATTTGATTTATCAAAGTTTTTTAGCTTTTGATAACACAACCCTAATGAGTTTTGGGCTTCTAAAACGGCTAGTGAATTAAATTTCGACTTTTTAATTTTGCTTGCCTTTTCAAAGTATATGATTGCGTTTGAGTAATCCGCAAAATGGTAGTAACAGTTTCCAATAAAGCTTAAATGTTCTGCCATATTAGGATAGCTATCTGAATTCAGTTTTTCTAAAATGCGTTCAGTTCGTAATAACCAAATAAATGCTTTTTCATAGTTTTTGACTATCCAATAGTGAGTAGCTATTGTTTTTGCAGCCCGTACATCTACAGTTAGCATGTTTTGCTTCTCTGCCTTATCGGCTACGTCTATAAGTTCTTTGATTAATTCCGGTTTTTTATAACCATAGACATGCCATTTTGAATATGCCATCAAGAGTTCTGCTTCTAGTGCGAGTTCCTGATCGTCATTAGCCAGAGCCCATTTTTTCATTTCTACTGTGAAATCTTTAACCGAAACAGAATCCTCTACATAGTTTTGAATAGTGTTTTTATATAGAATAGCGATGTCTCCAACTTTATCTTTATAAGGCTTGTGAAGCATTTGTTGGTATTGAGCATATGCTCCTGTATGGATTAAGTAAATAAGAAGGAATAAGCTTTTTGTTTTTAACTTAGGCCTGTTAGATGGGCGTTTAGTAGTTATAAGAAGAAACACTACGCAACCTAAAATGAGTGAGACTGCTATATTTCCGGAGAAGAGGCTCCACGATAATAGCTCTGTAGTGCAAAATAGATGAGAGATAGCTTATAGTTTTGTTCAGTGGTAAAAATATAATTAAAAAGGTTGTCTTTTATAAATATAGTTGTTTTTTATTCTAATTAATTGTTGGGTAATTGTGTTTTATTGAAATATATGACTTGATGTTTGAGTTTATTTTGGGTTGTGTTTTAAATAAGAAGCTGCCTTAAAAATGTTCTGTATATGTTCGAAATAACATAACAATTAAACATTTTTAAGACAGCTAATAAAAAGGCTAGTTAGTTGTAAAGCAGCTTTATATGGGCTTAAAGCGCTTATTTTTTAATCAATCTCAACGTATTAGACTCACCACCGTGTTTCAAAGTAACCAAATAAACACCAGAAGCAATATTGTTGCTCAATGGTACGGTTACAGTGTTTGCGCTACAGTCTAAAGTTTCTTCATAGATACTTCTTCCTGTCAAGTCGCTGATGCTAACTTCTAATTGCTCTCCGTTTAATTTTGGTGCATTCACATAGAATGTATTGCCGCTAAAAGAGTTCGGGAAGAGACGCACTCCAGACAAGAGTCCGTTGTCATCAACTCCTAAGCGCTGCTCTACTCTCATAGAGAAACGGTCGGTAGCAACACTCATGTCGTTGCTTCTATCAACACCAAAGGTATAGATAGTCTCTCCTTCAATTAAAGTACTCGTTCCTGTAAAGTGGTCGTCTAAGTATAGGAAGGTATCTTCCAATCCATCGATGTTCATCTTTAAGGTGTACTCAGATTGAGAGTATCCTGCACTGTACAGTGGGAATACCTCTGCTGGTTGTGGCATTTCTCTCTTCTCAATACTCAAGTAGGTTCCGTTGTGGTCTCTACCCAAGTTTTCGTAGAAGTTCATTGGCTTCACGGCGTCAGCATTTGTAACAGCATTGTTTAAACCATCGCCAAAGATAATCCCGAAGCTATCGTGTACAGAACCTCCATTGTTGAAGTTTTCTGTAGTAAATAGTTGAACAGTCAACATATTGTTTCCATTCAAAGGGTTAGCATTGGTTGAAGTGAACATTCCAGGAGCCTTATCGCTTTCATCAAACAACACTGCAGAAGGTCCGTCGGCCAAAGTTGCTGCTTGAGCACCTTGTCCTGGCTGTAAATATTGATTAGCAGCAGAACCTGAAGTATTAGTTCCTCCTGGAAGCGCTACTGTAACATAGCCTCCATGGGTTCCCAGTGTAGGGTCATATACGTAGTAGTGACCTGTATTTATGTTTGTTGAATTAGCAAATACTGTATTCATATCAACAGTACTTTGGTAAGGATTACCGAACATAACGTTGTTTCCTGCATTAACAGTAGCAAAGTTTTGAGACTGAGATCCAACATGTAGTGATCCTGTTGCTCGAAGCACAGTTTCACCCGCAGCTAGATCATTTGTCAAATCAGTAGAACGATCTCCTCTTACGAATAATAGGTATGAATCTCCAGCTGTTAAAGTGTTTATGTCTGTGTTGTCAATAGCTTCAAACATTTGCGTTCCTACATTCACAGTAAACATAGATGGGTTTCCTGTAATAGTACCATCAAAACCATTCATTTGGTCTGTGGTGCTTCCTGTAATATGTGTTCCAAAACCAGCATTTGGATTGTCCGTATTGCTACTTGCTCCTTCTTGCCAGTTATCGTGGATGGAAGTAGTTGTTGTAACCGCACTACTCAACATTCTATAGGAGCGTTTGTTTTTTATATAGCGTTGAACGGTTGCATCGCCTGAAACTACTGAAGTTCCCGATATTGGGGCAAGTTCTCCGTTGCTGGTAGCCGTACTTACAAACACAAGTTCACCATTGTTTATAAGGTCGCCATTAATAGATAAAATACTCTCAACATTTAAAGTAGCTCCTGCGTCGATTTCTAGGTTATTAGCCATAACACTTGAGGAAAATACTGTTGTGCCATTTATTATGTGAATATTATCCGCGCTTGTGCTAACTCCTGCTGGATGACTTGGTGTCCACGCCCCATTTTCATAAATAAAATCTGGAAGTGGAGTGGGAAAATTAATAGTATAATCTTCTACTTCTCCATAACTAAAATCAGTTTCACACGCGCCTGGTGTCCCGTTATTTGACAAAGAAACACGCATGACGGTTGAAGATGGATTAACATTAATTGGAACAGTAAAATTACTCGTAACCACATTGTCAGAGTACCCAAAGACAACGGAAACTTACTCTCCGGCATCATCAAAGCTCCCATTTTGATTATAATCTATATACACTGAAAAATATGAATTGATATTAGTATATGGAGGAGGAGATGAAGAAGTAAGAGAAATTGTATATGTCTGCCCTGACACTAATTCAGTATTCAAAGCCGTAAAATCGGTGTAATTCCCTGCACCAGAAGTATTATTAATTGCATTTAACGTTACATTGCTGATATATAATAGGCCATTTGTATTTGTAGAGCCTGATTCACAATAAGTAATCGCTGTAGTAGCGAAATTCACTGTTTCTGAATAATCTGAAATAGCTCCTCCAGGACATTTACTTCTAACCTGTAATTCATAATTAGTTTCGGCATCTAGACCTATAATACTATAATTGGAAGCAGTTATATCAGAAACTTCTATCCAGCCGTAAGATCCTTGTTTTTTGTAGCGTAAATCATATTCGGCACCTGGAATTAAAACCCAAGATGCTGTGGCAGATTTACCTGTTATGTCATTAACATTAATGTTTTGTGGAATCGAAGCAGTAGTACAGTTAACTTCTACGCCAGTAACAATTAAACTAAAATCTTGACTGCCTCCAACTAATGTTCCTTTGTGTGTAATTGTAATAGTATATGTTCCTGATGCATTTTCAATTTCTATGCGTTCGAACGGGTCTTTCGTGTTGTCACCATCATTGCTATTTGATGTTGCAGAAGTGAGTCTCCAAGGGTAGAAAGTGTCGCTAGCTTTTGTGATGCGTATATCTAAATCATTAACTAATGCAGCTATGGGAGAATTCATAGCAGTATTGACTGTGCCTGGTCTATCCGTCCAAGATATTGAAGCTATTAGGTCATTAACTCCATCTGAATTTACGGTATAAGTAATGGTTTGCCCTTGAGCTATTGTAAGTTCATTCATTATAGGGCCAGAGCCACTTAGTGTAATTGTTTCGACAGCTTTTTTAGCATTCAAAAGTCCCCATCCCCAAACTGCATCGGGGCCTACTGGTCCAGCGTCGTCTGCGGTATGCAAAGCCAAACCTTTTAGAGTTGCAGCGCGCATAAATGTCCCGACTCGATTGTTGTAATGTTGCTGTAAAAGCAATAAAGCCCCAGAAACATTAGGAGATGCCATTGAAGTACCACTAATTGTATTGTACGCATCATCCGAACCATCAAAAGTGGAATAAAGTCCAACGCCATTTCCTGCAAGGTCGGGTTTAACACGTAGGTCGTCAGTAGGTCCTTGACTGCTTGTGGCCGAAATACTGACCGAAACGAGATTACCATCATTATCTATTACGGCATCTGCAGCATTGGCGATTACTAAGCTATTTTTAGCTGTAGCTGGACCACTTAACTTATCGTAGCCTGAAGTTAGAGGTGAGCCGTTAGATGTATTATCTGTTCCATCGTTTCCTGCAGCTTTTACCATGAGATAATAAGGCGTGTTAAACATAAGGTTGTCCCATTGATTAGCAAATGTCTGATATGCTCCAAACCATTGATCAGGGACCTGATCGGCTATAAAGCCGTAAGAGTGATTAGATATTAGCATTCCATTGGCAGCGGCAGCAGTAGCTTCGGCTAAGTCGTTATTCCACATATACGCTTTAACCGATGATTGAGGGGCCATTCCTTTGGCTTGAGGAATAACACCTGAGGCTGCAATCGTACCTACCACATGGGCAGCATGAAAGTGCAGGTTTAAGCCTTCGTCTGCAATATCCATTACAGAAACTCTATTGTTTCCGCCAAGCCCATCGTATTCTTGGTGGCTAACTCTAGGGTGGCCTCCATCCCAAACATAGGATGTCATGTTTTGACCATCTAGATTAAAACTCGTAGCACCTCTGGTATTAAGGTAGTTTACACGTGTAGATATTGCTGCATCGGCATTGTTTGTTTGATAATAGATAAGTGTTCCATCAGGCATGACTTTTTGTAATTCAGCAAAACCTCCATTTTCGGTAGAGAATGTAATAGGTATACCTCTATTGTTTGCATACTGAATTGCTTTAGACTTTTCTTGTTTTGATTGTTCTAAAGTGCTAGTAGATAGGTCTTGTAGGTAAGAAATATTGTAAGAAGCAGTGATTTCTTGCAATTGTTTCGCGGTCTGTGAAGTAGCGATTAAGCTAAAAAGCATAAATGCTGAAGCTAATAATCGTGTTGAAATAGAATAGATTTTTCTCATAGTCGAAAGGATTTTGAAAGGTTAACTCTACAGGTGTTCAAGTAAATTGCTTCAAGATATGAGGCTGACATTGAGTAGGTGCATTGATAGGCTGGTGGTAAAAGAACTCAATGGCATTGAAATAAAATCTATATGTCACATGTTAGAAGTTCAAAGATGCTACGAATAATTGTTATGGTTTATAAAAAAGCTAATTAAAGGTATGTTTTACTTGGATAAACGCCTGTTTTTACTAGGTTTAGTGTTTTTAACTTATTTGTTTGGTCAAATGATTAAATTAAGTGTGATATTTGATTTTGTTTAAACACCATTAGTGTTGATTTTAAAATAATTCAATCGCATATTGAAATGTTAGGATTTGCTGATATCTATACCTTGGAAATGCTTTTTGACCGATAAAACTTCTCTTCAAATTAGTATCTTCGTATTCCATTTTTTAATAAAAACTCTAAATCATGAAATATTTTAAAAGCCGTGGCATTCTATCGCTGCTTGCATTCGCTTTTTCTTTCTCTATTGTCGCTCAAGAATCTAACTTTGGAAATCAGCATATTTTTTATGATTTTACATATCGACAAGGAAATGTGTATAGAACCGCTTCAGGTAAACCAGGTCCAGAATATTGGCAAAACTCTGCCGACTATCAATTAGAAACTAGTTTAGATGACAAGACCCATACAGTTTCAGGAAAAGTGACGATTAAATACACTAACAACAGTCCTGAAGAATTAGATTTTATATGGTTGTATTTAGAGCAAAATCGATTTACAGAAAACTCTCGTGGAACATTGACCACTCCCGTACAAGGAAATAGATATAGCGGTGATGTTGAAGGAGGGTTTAAGTTGTCGAATGTTTCTGCCAAAACAAAAACAGGGACTTCAAATCGTTATATTATTAACGATACAAGGATGCAGGTTTTTTTAGATAAACCTTTGGCTGCAAAAGGAGGTGAGGTTGAAATTAAAATGGATTTCAATTTCAAAGTTCCAGTTCATGGAATGGATAGAATGGGGCGTGTAGATGTAAAAGATGGAACTATTTATGCACTTGCACAATGGTATCCTCGGGTTGCAGTATTTGATGACGTTGTAGGATGGAATACCGAGCCGTATTTAGGGGCAGGTGAATTCTACTGTGAATATGGTGATTTTGATGTAAAAATTACAGCACCAGCAAGCCACACTGTTGTGTGTTCGGGAGTTTTGCAGAACCCGAATGAAGTGTTAACCGATAAACAACAGAAAAGATGGGCTCAAGCTGAAAAGAGTGATGAAACAGTATATATAATTAAACCAAATGAAGTTGGAAAACCCTCTTCAAGTGTGAAAAGTAATGGGACTTTAACTTGGCATTTCAAAATGGAAAACACTCGCGATGTGGCATGGGCTTCATCAAAGGCTTTTATTTGGGATGCAGCGAAAATGAACCTTCCTGGTGGAAAAACAGGATTGGCGCAGTCTGTGTATCCTAAAGAAAGCAGTGGTAAAAATGCATGGGATCGATCTACGGAGTATTCTAAAGCATCCGTTGAGTTTTATTCAAATACTTACTACCCCTATCCATATCAGAATGCTATTAACGTTGCAGCAAGTGTTGGAGGAATGGAATATCCAGGGGTTAGTTTTTGCTCATACCGTAGTGTTGGTGAAGATTTGTGGGGAGTAACAGATCACGAATTTGGTCATAACTGGTTCCCGATGATTGTGGGTAGTAATGAGCGCCGACACGCTTGGTTTGACGAAGGATTAAATATGTTTATCAATCACTATAGCACAGTTGCATTTAACGATGGCGAATATCCATCAAGATCAGGAAAGCCAAGAAGTTTAATAAACTATCTTACATATAAAAACCGTCAACCAGTTTATACACATCCAGATATTGCAGATGATACGAACCTAGCTTATACTGCATATTATAAACCTGCAGCTGGTTTTATAATCCTAAGAGAGTATATCTTAGGAGAAGAGCGTTTCGACATAGCATTTAAAAGCTATATCCGAACTTGGGCATACAAACATCCACAACCAAACGACTTTTTTAACCATATAGAAAATGTTGTAGGTGAAAATCTTTCGTGGTTTTGGAAAGGGTGGTTCTATGGCAATGGAAATATAGATCTAGGAATTACTTCTGTTATGCCATATACAGGAGGTTATTTAATTGGCCTTGAAAACAAAGGGGAAATCCCAATGCCTGTTGAGCTTCAAGTGATTTATACAGATGACACAACCGAAATTGTAAAACTTCCAGTAGAAATTTGGTATAGAGGAAATAACTGGGAGCACCTGCTGAAAACTAAAAAAGAAGTGAAACGCGTAGTTTTCGATCCAAATAAGTTAGTTCCAGATATCAATCTGTTGAATGATACATGGAATAAGATATAATCAATAAAAAGACTGAATGTAATATTGCCTTTAGAATATCATATTTTAAAGGCAATATTTGTTTAATGACAAAAATTTAAGAATTCACCTCAAGTGAGGACTATCCTATGAATTGGGTTATCTTTGCGGAAATTAATACAGTTATTATGGAAAAAGAATTACAACAACGAAGTGGTAACAAATGTGAGCTTTGCACAAGTGAAGAAAATTTAAATGTTTTTGAGGTGCCTAACTCTCCTTCTAGCGGAGCAGATGCAGCAATTTATTTATGTGGGGTGTGTAAGGGTCAGATTGAAGATAAAGATACGGTAGACTCAAATCATTGGCGTTGTTTAAACGACAGTATGTGGAGTACCGTTCCTGCTGTTCAAGTGATGGCGTGGCGAATGCTAAACCAACTAAGAGGTGAAGGTTGGCCACAAGACTTGTTGGATATGATGTATCTTGATGATGAAACTGCCGAGTGGGCTAAAGCAGGTGCTAATGAAGAAAAAGAGAATGCTATTGTGCATCGCGATAGCAATGGAGTGGTTTTAGAGGCAGGTGATTCTGTTGTGCTTATTAAGGATCTAAAAGTTAAAGGATCAAGTATGGTTGCAAAACAAGGAACAGCTGTTCGTAGAATTTCTCTCGATCAAGAAAACGAAAAGTATATTGAAGGTAGAGTAGATGGTCAACACATTGTGATTATTACCGACTTTGTCAAGAAAATATAGTTGTTATACTCTTCTTTGAAGCTATAAACGAAAAGGCCTCAAAAGTTTTTAAAACTTCTGAGGCCTTTTTTATAAACTGAAGAACTATCAAAAACTATAGAGTCTTAGAAAGTTTAGTTTTTCAAGTATTACGGTCCGATTAAATGACTTTATTAATCATAGAAAATAAAGCCGTTTTAAATCTTAGTTGGACACGACTCGTATTTACTTTTTACTCATCTCTGTAAAGTGATGGTAAAACTGTGGTATGGTTTCAATACCTTTTAGGTAATTCCAAACACCAAAATGTTCGTTTGGCGAATGTATAGCATCACTATCTAAGCCAAAGCCCATAAGAATAGTTTTGCTTTTTAACTCTCTTTCAAAAAGCGCTACAATCGGGATGCTTCCTCCACTTCTTTGTGGGATAGGAGTTTTTCCGAAAGTATTTTCATAGGCTTTTTCAGCTGCTAAATAGCCTATATTATCGATTGGAGTTACGTATGCTTCACCGCCATGATGAGGTTTAACTTTAACGCGAACTCCTTCAGGTGCAATGCTTTCAAAGTGATTTTTGAAAAGTTCAGTAATCTTTTCCCAATCTTGATCAGGAACAAGTCGCATACTGATTTTAGCAAAAGCTTGACTAGGAATAACTGTTTTAGCTCCTTCGCCAATATATCCTCCCCAAATTCCATTCACGTCTAAAGTTGGTCTGATTGAGTTACGCTCGTTAGTTGAGAATCCTTTCTCTCCATATACAGCATCAATGTCTAATGATTTTTGGTATGCTTTTAAATCGAAAGGTGCTTCAGCCATTTTATCGCGTTCTTCTTTCGAAAGCTCTTCAACATCATCGTAAAACCCAGGAATTGTAATATGATTGTTTTCATCGTGTAAAGAGGCAATCATCTTGCTTAGAATGTTAATCGGGTTTGCAACAGCTCCACCATACAATCCACTGTGTAGATCTCGGTTGGGTCCTGTTACTTCTACTTCAACATAACTCAAACCACGAAGTCCTGTTGTAATGGAAGGGGTGTTGTTTGATATCATTCCTGTGTCGCTAATTAGAATAACGTCGTTCTTAAGTTTTTCAAGATTTCTTTTAACGAACCATCCTAAACTAACACTTCCAATCTCTTCTTCTCCTTCAATCATGAACTTTACGTTACACGGTAGTTGATTGGTTTCAGTCATGTATTCTAATGCTTTTACGTGCATATACATTTGTCCTTTGTCGTCACAACTTCCACGAGCAAAAATGGCGCCTTCAGGATGTATTTTTGTCTTCTTAATTACGGGTTCAAATGGAGGGTTAACCCAAAGGTTTAAAGGATCTGGTGGTTGAACATCGTAATGTCCATATACTAGAACCGTTGGTAAATTTTTGTCGATTATCTTTTCACCATAAACAATAGGGTTTCCTGGTGTTTTACAAATTTCAACTAAGTCACAACCTGCCTTTTCCAATTGTATTTTAACTGCTTCAGCAGTTTTAAGAATGTCTTGTTTGTAGGCAGAATCGGCACTAATTGAAGGAATCTTTAAAAGCTCAATCAATTCGTCTAGGAACCGTTGCTTGTTTTGTTCAATGTAAGGTTTAGCACTTTTCATTTATATACTATTCTGTTTTATATGTTTAAAAATCAGTATTACTCGCCTTTAAACTATTATTTTCATAATTCGACGGCTTTTTTATGTTTTTTTGAAGAAATGCTAATGTACGAAAACATAGCTGAAACATAAGGGATTATCGAGGTTCCTTGTGTTTTTTAACTGTCAATTATGAAAAAATAAATTTTTATGCTTCAAATTTGGTTGGAAATAATATTTCTTGCTTATATTTGCACTCTCTTTTAGAAAACGTTCTAAAGAGATTTTAAGCGGGCGTGGTGGAATTGGTAGACACGTTAGACTTAGGATCTAATGCCGAGAGGTGTGGGAGTTCGAGTCTCCCCGCCCGCACATCAAAAAGGCTCTTCAATTTTGAAGAGCCTTTTTTTATGAATTATTCTTTCCTTCCTCTATCAATTCGTTGACTTCTTCTTTTTCTTCTTTGTCTAATTTAGGGTTTTGAAGTGTGGAAACGTTTTTCTTATGATGAATTTCATAATATATAGCAAAGTGATCGCTACCAAAATAGTTTGATCGAACCATTTTTTCAACAAACAAATCTTTGGTGTGAAACAAATGGTCTAGTGGAAATCGAAGAAAAAAATACTTGGCGTTATATGTAGAAAAGAAACCCCTCCCAACACGAGGGTCTATCATTCCAGTGATTTTTTTAAACAATCGCGTGGTTCGACTCCAAACCACGTCGTTCATGTCGCCACAAACTACTGCAGGCATGTCTTTGTTTCGGATTTGCTCCCCGGTTAAAAGTAATTCTGCGTTACGCTCCTTTGCAGTTTCATTCTCTGTTGGACTCGGAGGTGCAGGATGGAGGCAACAAAAGTAAATTGGTGGATTGCCCACAAGTGGATATTCAAAGAAGATAGATGGTTTGTCTTCTTCAATTTGAAACTTAACCTCGATATTGTCTAACTCAACTTTTGAATAGAGATGCATTCCATAAAAATTCTCTAATGGCACTTTTACGTAGTGCGGATACTGTTTCTCAATTTTTGAAAGGGAGTTTTCCCAATCTTTATTAGTCTCCATCACAAGAACTAAATCTGGATTGAACCGATGTATCTCTGAAATGAAATCTGAATATTGATTATTGGTTTGCAGCACGTTTCCTGCTAAAATTGAAACTTTCCCGTTGCTAATGCTTTCAGGCTTTTTCCTAGGATATAAAGAGCTGTATGGAATCACTTTAATAAATTGATAAACCATTGAAATGCTCAATGCAGCTATTAAAGCCCATGTAAATGTTGTAAAGGTTTCTTCAGTAAATAATAATAGAAGTAGCAATACAGCTTGGAAAAACAAGGATTGTAACCTTACAAAGTCAGCCGTTCTAAAAACCCAATGCGGATTTCTTGTGGCAGGGAAAAAGGGACTGATGATAAAAAAGATAACTATACTATACAAAAACATATTTCAAATTTAACCTATTTCATGGCTTTCGCACTGAGACACTCCTGATAAAACCACTTAACCAACCTTTTCACGACTTAGGCTTAGGGATATCTTTTCAATTTAGCATAAATTACTAGACTGCCTAAGAGCAGGTTGTATGTTTTTTAGTTAGTAGAGCTGTAAAAACATGGTGGGCTATGGCTAATTTAGATTTTCAAAAGAAACGAAATAGCTTTGTTGGACCTTATACTATCGTTATTTTTGTTTTGTAAAATAAATCTACATTAATTATGAGAAAAATTACTTTAAGTATTTTATTAGCACTTTTTGTGTTTGTAAATTCTAATGCACAAGACTACACTACGCCTAACACCGGAGTGGTTTGGACGCTTGATGATATTGCTGCAGCAAGTCCAACATCAGTATCAGGTTCAGGGTCGGAATATACTTTATTGGAAAACTTAACCGTTGCTGAAAACGACACTTTTATTGTTGATTCAGATCTAACTCTTTCAATAGAAGCCGATTTGAGAATTACCATTTTTGGAACTTTTTCAGTTACTGCCGATGCCGTAACATTTACAGCAGTTGATGAGTCAGCACCTTATGATGGATTTCGTTTTGAAGAAAACTCTATAGTAAACATTCAAAACTCAACAATAGAGTATGGTGGTGGACTGAGAGTTTTGAACGAAGACTTTACGCTAAACAACTGTACACTTTCTTATAATGTGTCTGGTGTATCTTCTGGAGGTGTAGTTTCACTGTCTCGAGGAACACCTCAAATTACTAATAACACATTTACTTACAACCAAACTCCAGCAATTAACAGTGCTGCTAATAGACAAGTTTCGGCCTATATCTTTAATAACCACATAGAGGCAAATAATCAGGATAATAGTAACCGACCACAAATAAACATGGGAACTACTAGAGCTACTGATACTTTGAAAATTATTCAGAATACAATTATTGGAGATCCTGCAGTTACTAGAGCGGGAGGAATTGCAGTTGCAAACTTTACGGGTGGAGATCTTTTGGCGATAATTGATGATAACATTATCCAAGGAAACCGCTATGGAATTACTGTAATAGGAGCAAATGCATTCGCGTATATCCGCAACAATATCATCGAGGATAACAATATAGAAGGAAACCCTAATTTAGGGGGTAGTGGAATTTCTATAAACACCAGTGCTGGTCCACACCTAGTAGTTGCATCTGGGAACGAGTTTAGAAGAAACCTATGGGGAATCACAGTTATTGGTGAGGCAACAATTAATTTAGGTGATGATGAAGACAACCCAGGAGGAAATATTTTCTCTGAAAATGGAAACAATGGAGTTACTTATGCTCTGTATAATAATACTTCTCATGAAATTTCGGCTAAGCACAACTGCTGGATAGAAGGTGAAGAAAGCACAGAAGAAGACGTAGAAGGTGTTATTTTTCACTCTGTAGATGATGAGAGCTTAGGTGAAGTGATATTTGAGCCATTCCTTTGTGGAGTTACAGTTGGAGTTGAGGAAAATTCAATTGAAAACTTTGGTTTTTATCCTAACCCACTAACAGATGAATTGAACTTTAATAACACCTATTCCTTTGAGGTTATTGAAATCTATGGTGTTCAAGGAAACCTGATTTTTTCAAGAGAAATTACAGAAGGCCCACAAACTATAGAGGTTAACCTTCCTTCAGGATTATACTTTGCGAAGTTTTTTAATAATTCTCAAAGTGTTACGAAGAAGCTGATTGTAAAATAATTTCAGAATAAACTTACTCATTAAAAACCTCACAGGTTATGCACCTTGTGAGGTTTTTTATTGCTTAAATATCAAGTGAATCTTTAAGGTTTTAAGCGCAAACCCATGTTATCTTTTTAATAAAGAAATGTCGTTTTTCCTTTCCTAAAACTGTAATTTTGCACTCGCCTACGCTTTTCGTGGGTATTTCAAAAAAAAATAAGGAAGTGAAGATAAAGGAAAAAGCTACGTTAGAACTGTCAAAAGAGGAAATGAAAAGCTATGGCTATGAAGTGGTGGACGCCATTGTTGAACATTTTGTGACCCAAAATGATAAACTGCCAGTGGTTTCAGGATCAAGAATGGAAATGGAGAAATTATTTCTTCAAAAAGCTCCAGAAGAACCTTCAGATGCAAAAGAGGTTTTAAATTTTGTCTTGGAAAAAGTTATGACCAAGAGTAATATTGTATCTCACCCAAAATCTTTTTCTTTTGTACCTGGACCAAGCAACTATATCAGTGCTATGGCAGATAGCCTAACTGCTGGATTCAATATTTTTTCAGGCGGTTGGCAAGCATCACCGGCAGCAGCTGGAATGGAAATAGCCTCGATGAACTGGCTTCTGAAAATGTTTGGATTTCCACAGAAAAAAGGAGGAGGTATCTTCACAAGTGGAGGTTCAATGGCTAACTTGACAGGACTTATTACTGCAAGAACTATTAAATGTGGTGACGACTTTAGCAAGGCTGTAATTTACCTTTCTGATCAAGCCCACTCATCAAATATTAAAGCAATTCGGATTTTAGGTTTCAAAAAAGAACAAATCCGAATCATCCCGACAGATAGTGAATTCAAATTTTCTTTGAATAAGTTGAAAAATGCTATTGCAAAAGATAAACTGGAAGGACTACAACCTTTTTGTTTAATAGCAACAGCAGGAACTACAAACACAGGAACAGTAGATCCACTATCCGATTTAGCTAAAATCTGTAAACAGGAAGATATTTGGTTTCATATCGATGGAGCCTACGGAGGATTTGCAATTCTTTCGGAAGAGGGAAAACCACTTTTAAAAGGAATTGAAAAAGCCGATTCGCTTACTATAGATCCTCATAAGTGGTTTTATCAGCCTTATGAAATTGGCTGTTTGTTAGTGAGAAGACACAAATGGTTAAAGGGGACATTTACAGAGCGCCCAGAATACTTGAGAGATATAGAAGGGAATACTTCAGAAATTAATTTCTACGATCATGGAATTGAACTCACGCGACGTTTCCGAGCTTTGAAATTTTATATGTCGGTTAAAACCTTTGGCTTAAACGAGTTTAGAAATGCAATTACCTATAATATAAAACTTGCTGAGGAAACCGAAGCACTCTTCCGTAGTAGCCCAAACTGGGAAGTAATTTCGCCAGCAACTTTGGCAGTAGTTAACTTTAGGTATAACCCAATTGGAAATAAACTCTCGGAAAAAGAGCTTGATGAATTAAATCAATACATTTCGGGTCAAGTTGTAGAATCTAAAGAAGCTTTATTGGTTACTACGGTGCTTAACTCACAAGTTGTCTTGAGAATGTGCTTGATTAACCCTCGTACTACATTGGATGACATAAAGAAAACGATAGAGCTTTGTGAAAAATTTGCCAATCAAAAATTTCCAGTATGATACATGCCGATGTCATTGTCATTGGCGGAGGAGCTGCGGGTTTCTTTACTGCTATAAATACAGCAATAGCAAGCCCTAACCTTAAAATTATAATCCTTGAGCGCGGAAAAGAAGTTTTAACTAAAGTGAAAATTTCAGGTGGTGGACGATGCAATGTTACACATGCCGAATTTATACCTAAGGAATTAACTCAAAATTATCCACGCGGTGAAAAAGAGCTTCTTGGGCCTTTTCACACTTTCATGACAGGTGATACTATAGAATGGTTTGAAAAAAAAGGTGTAGAGTTGAAAATTGAAGAGGATGGTAGAATGTTTCCAATTTCTAATTCATCGCAAACCATTATTGATTGTTTTCAAACAGAAGCTAATAAATTTGGGGTTGAGGTTCTCTTAAATCAGGTTGTTAGAGAGGTCTTTAAAGAGGATGAAAACTTTGTTATTCAAACTACTTCTAGCAGTTTTACTTCTCCTAAAGTTGTTGTTGCTACGGGTAGTAATCCTAAAATTTGGAAACTCCTTGAAGGTATAGGGCATACAATAGTTCCTGCGGTTCCATCTCTTTTCACTTTCAATATAAAAGACTCACGAACCATAGATCTTCCTGGCGTAAGCACTAATGCATCTGTAAAAGTGCTAAGTGAAAGAAGGAAAGTCTTGTTGGAAAGTAGCGGGCCTTTATTGATAACCCATTGGGGAATGAGTGGTCCTGCAATTTTGAAACTCTCGGCTTGGGGAGCAAGAGTTCTAAAGCCTTTAAAATATAGATTTCAAATTGAAGTGAATTGGTTGGAAACTGTTTCTGCCGAAGAAGTGATACAAGATCTGAAATCATTGAAATCTGATTTTGGAAAACAAACACTACTTAAACATGCGCAATTCGACCTTCCAAAAAGGTTGTGGCAAAGTCTTCTAAAATACTCTGGGATTAATGAATCTCTAACATGGGCAGATGCTACTCGTGAAAACCTTCAAAACATAGCAAATCAATTAACTTCTGGTGTTTTTCAGGTGGATGGAAAAAGCACATTCAAAGAGGAGTTTGTTACAGCGGGAGGTATTGATTTAAAAGAGGTAAACTTCAAAACTTTTGAAAGTAGAGTGTGTGAAAATCTGTTTTTTGCAGGTGAAGTTCTCGATATCGATGCAATCACGGGAGGATTTAACTTTCAGAATGCATGGACTAGCGGATATATAGTGTCGCAAAACTTGTTCTCTAAAAAGTAAAGTTTAACTACACACTATTTCTATCAATAGATGATTTCAATTTGCTTGAGGTTTCTATACTTTTCAGACATGAACTACTAATCTGAATTTTTATTTTAAACATTAGGCTCTTCGGAAAACGTAGTTTTTATAGTACTGCTTTGAATCTGAAAAAGATGTTTCAATTTCTAAGCCCGACTGCTCTGCTAACCATTCAACTATTTTATCGTCGTATTTCTGTGATATTTCTGTGTGAATGGTTTCCCATAAATCAAAGTGGATAGTTAAATCTAATCGCTTAATTTGAACAGACATTTCCTCGGTTGACACCAAAAAACTTTTTGCTGTACCTGTTTCTGGATTGTAGGTTTCCCAATGGCGGAACTTTTCAATATCAAAATTTGCATCGAGCTCACGGTTTATTCTCACTAATACGTTTTTATTAAATGCTTCCGTAATTCCAGCCTCGTCATTGTATGCGTTTAAAATAGTTTGAGGGTCCTTTTTTTGATCAAAACCCATGAATAATAAGTCGTCGCCTAGCATTGTGTCCTTTAGCTTCGTAAGAAATCCAACAGCTATAGAATGTGGTAGATTTCCAATATTACTACCTAAAACCATTATGACTTTCTTGCGCTTATCATACATTTTTAGACGCTCTAACACTTCGAAATACTCTCCGTTTTTTGTGCTAACTGTGAGTGTAGGCATTTCTTTTGCGAGTGCTTTCGACAATAATTTCAAGGCGTTTTCACTAATGTCTATAGGTTTATAAACAAAGTTGAAGTTGTTTTCATCCATATATTTCAAAAGTACCTTAGTCTTTTTTCCGTCTCCTGCACCTAATTCTATAAGGTCAAGTCCGTTTTCACGATCTCGAAACAGTTCGCCGATAGCTCGAGTATTGTTTGAGATTATTTCCATTTCACAACCCGTAAGATAATATTCGGGCATAGACATAATTTCT
This sequence comes from Aequorivita sp., assembly GCA_035307265.1. Taxonomy (GTDB): domain Bacteria; phylum Bacteroidota; class Bacteroidia; order Flavobacteriales; family Flavobacteriaceae; genus Aequorivita. The sequence continues at coordinate 4,444 of DATGMT010000084.1, read as the reverse complement.
TGAAAAAGCCGATCGCCTTTTTTATCGTAAAAGTATTTTGAAGAAATATGCTTTGGGTAATCTGTTAGACCTTTCCGTATGTCATTTCTAAATGTTGATTCGCGATGCGTTAAAGGTTTATTGTTCATAGAGTTTTTTACTGATTATTTGGCCAAGCGTATTCCGTTAAACTGCCATCGTAGATTGGGGTGGAAGAAATTCCTATAGGTTGGGCGTGTGTGAAATGATGATGTAGCAACAGATCCACCGCGTAATACTTTTTGATTTACCATGAATTTCCCATTATACTCACCAATAGCACCTTCGGGTTTGGAGTATCCAGGGTAGGGAAGGTAAGCACTTTCTGTCCACTCCCATCGACTGCCCCATTCAAAACGATTTGAGGCGATTTCCCACTCAAATTCGGTGGGTAGTCTGCAGCCTTTCCACTGTGCATAGGCGAACGCTTCGTAATAGGAAATATGTGCAAGAGGAGCTTCTAAATCAAGTTTTTTCAATCCTTGTAAAGTGTAGTGATGCCATTGGTTTTCTATTTTATGCCAATACATAGGCATAGCTACCTGGTTCTTGTTCGCCCAATCCCAAGCTTCTGAGTGCCAAAGGTTGAAATCCTTGTATCCTCCAGCATCAATAAATTCTAAATATTCAGCATTGGTAGTTAGTTTGTTCGAGATGCTGTAAGGGTTTAGATACACTTTGTGACGCCCAAGTTCATTGTCATAACAAAATTCGAGCTTTTGACTATGGCCTATTTCATAAATGCCTTCTTTTATGTCAATCCATTCTTGATCAAAGTTTTGGATGGGATTTTCTATAAAAGAATCGTTGTATTTCGGAAATAAAGGATTGTGGCCTAAAATGTATTTTATGTCTGTGAGAAGTAATTCCTGATGTTGCTTTTCATGATGAATACCTATTAATAGGACTTCTTCGATCTCTTTTGAAATATTATTTTCGAGAAAGCTTTTTATTTCTTCTGTTACATAATTTCGGTAATCATAAATTTGTTTCACTCCCGGTCTAGAAAGATTACCTCTATCTGTTCGAAGCACTCGCTTACCTACGTTTTCATAGTAACTATTAAATACAAAAGCATAGTCTTCATCGAAACACTTATAGTTTGGTTTGAATGGTTTTAGAATAAACTGTTCAAAAAACCAAGTGGTGTGACCAAGATGCCATTTGGGAGGCGATACATCCACAATGGGCTGAACCACGTAGTCTTCTATTTCTAAAGGTTTGCAAATAGATTCTGTGTGTAGGCGAGTTTCAGAGAAAAAAGAAATTATGGAAGTGGGTTTGGACATAAAAGTGTCGGGTTTTTAATAGTGACACTTTAAAGATAAGGATTCTAAACTTTAATGGATTTTAAACTCTTGTTATATGAATTGGGAAGCCAGAAAACAGGAGGGATACAGTGATAATTTTAGATGAAAATCAGTTGTTAGGAAATTGTCGAATTCGATTGATAATGTAGACTATAATCAAAAGAGCAGCTATTATTAGTAGTACATATTCTTTAGAGTTTTCTTTAAAACTTAAATCGTCGAAGTTGATACCGCTTATGGCAAATGCAACTGAGAGTATAATTATAAGGTTTAGAAATCTTATTTTCTTCATGAATCTATTGTAATTAAGACATAGTCCTAAGATGCATTCCTCTCTAGTTTATAAGCCTTGCAAGTATGATTGAGAGGTGCTTTACTTGCCGGTTTTGAAAGTAATTGGAACGGTATAGCTAATAGAAGTTGGTTTGCCTCCCAACATTCCGGGTTTAGCCATTTTCGGAAAAGAAAGGATGTTTCGTTTAGCCTCTTCTTGTAATAATTTTGTTCCGCCAGATACTTTTTTAATTTCTACCAGTCCTTTTTTGTTTATGATGAACTCAACAATAACTTTTCCTTGTTCATTCTTTTTATATGCTTGAGCCGGATACTTGAAGTTTTTTGAAATATGCGAAGCAAGTTGTTGATTGAAACAGTCGTCTTTTTTCGATTCATTTTCACATCCAGGCCAAATAGGAGCTATTTCCTTTACTGTTAGTTTGTTTTTATCTACGCTTCCCCATTCTTCTTGCGATAACAGAGAGGAAGAAGAAAACAATAAAATAGTTAGTAATAGAAAACATCTCATAAGTCTTTACTTTAAGGCGATTTACCCTTGAAGGGAAAACCTTTTGTTTGATAATATAGTTTTAAGAATTTAGACAGCTACAGCTCCCTTTATATGTGGATGCGGGGCGTATCCTTCTAAAGTAAAGTCGTTAAAAGTAAAACTAAAAATATCTTTCACTTCTGGATTCAGAATCATTTTAGGCAAAGCGCGTGGTTCTCGTGAAAGTTGGAGTTTAACTTGTTCGTAATGATTACTATAAATATGAGCATCACCAAAAGTATGGACAAAATCTCCCGCTTCAAAGCCACAAACTTGAGCCATCATCATAGTGAATAGGGCATAGGAAGCTATGTTAAAAGGAACTCCTAGGAAAGAATCTGCACTTCTTTGATAGAGTTGGCAAGATAGTTTTCCATCGGCTACATAAAATTGAAAAAATGCATGGCATGGAGGTAGTGCTGCTTTTCCGTTTGCTACATTTTCAGCAAATGGCTTGGAAGTGTCGGGCATAACACTAGGGTTCCAGGCGCTAACTAGCATTCTTCTGCTATCAGGGTTTGTTTTTAAGGTGTGGATTATATCTGATATCTGATCGATTTCTTCGCTATTCCAGTTTCGCCATTGATGACCGTAAACGGGGCCTAAATCTCCATTTTCATCAGCCCATTCATTCCATATACGAACACCGTTTTCTTGGAGGTATTTAATATTTGTATCTCCATTTAAAAACCATAATAATTCATATATAATCGATTTTAAATGTAGTTTTTTGGTGGTAACCATAGGAAAGCCTTCACTGAGGTCGAATCGCATTTGATATCCAAAAACACTTTTGGTGCCTGTGCCAGTTCGGTCTTCTTTTTCTGTTCCGTTTTCAAGTATATGGTTAAGTAGGTCGTGGTATTGTTTCATAATAACTACCCGCAAAGGCGAGTTTTTCTTTTTTTAACACCCATAAATTGGTGCTGAATTTTTATTAAAACGAAAGTAAATAAAAATATTTCAGTCTGTATATAGAAGAACACGTTTAACGTTTGGAGACTTGTTTCGAAAGATTCTTAACGCCAATTTCTAAATCATGTAAAAGTGATTTTCTTTCACGTTTTCTTCTATATAGGTATGGAGTCTTGACTGTTTAGGGTTTTTGTTACCCGATTATCATTCCTGCAATAGTTGCTGAAATAAGTGATGCTATTGTTCCTCCAATTAGAGCTTTCATTCCAAACTTAGAAAGTGTTTTACGTTGTCCTGGAGCTAAAGATCCAATTCCTCCAATTTGAATTCCGATAGAAGCAAAGTTTGCAAAACCACATAGCATATATGTAGCCATAATAATGCTCTTCTCGTAATTTAGATGGAGTTCGTTTGAGACGTCTTTTAAATCGGCTAATTGAATGTATCCAACAAATTCGCTGGCTGCCAATTTGATACCCAAGAGTTGCCCCATCATCATCATATCTTCTTTTGCTACCCCAATAAGCCACATTAACGGTGCAAAAATAGTTCCTAAAATTGCCTCTAATGAAAGTGAATCATAGGCCGAGTTGTCTGCTACCCATGAGTTTATTGAAGTGAATCCTCCAAGCCAGCCTAAAATTCCATTTATCATTGCAATAAAGGCTACAAATACTAGTAGCATTGCTCCAACATTAACAGCTAACTTTAGTCCTTCAGTAGTACCGTTTGCAATAGCATCTAAAAAGTTTGATCCAATTTTGTCTTGAGATACTTTAACCTCTTTGTCAACAGGTTCGGTTTGTGGATATAATATTTTTGAAATTACAATTGCCCCAGGTGCAGCCATTACAGAAGCGGCTAAAAGGTGTTTTGCGAAAGTTAAGCGTAGTGCAGGGTCGTCTCCACCCAAGAAGCCAATATAAGCAGCTAATACAGCTCCAGCAACAGTAGCCATACCACCAATCATTACTAAGAGAATTTCAGATTTATTCATCTTCTCTAAGTAAGCTTTAATGAGTAGGGGAGCTTCGGTTTGTCCTAAAAATATATTTCCAGCAACACTCAAACTTTCTGCTCCAGAAATATTTAAAAGCTTAGAGAGTAACCATCCCATAGCTCGAACTATAACTTGAATAATTCCAAGGTAATATAGCACAGAGGTTAAAGCAGAGAAAAAGATAATAGTAGGCAAAACCTGAAGTGCAAAAATAAACCCAAATGAGTTTACATCTAACATGCCACCAAAAAGGAACTCACTACCTGCTTTTGTATACTCAAGAACATTTACAAAAAGTTGTCCTACAGTTTCAAATCCATCTTTTATAAACTCTATTTTAAGTACACCAATCGCGATTATTAATTGGAAGAATAA